>SKRP01000257.1 GCA_007118445.1 Natronohydrobacter sp. | reverse complement strand
TTTTCGCGCGGACAAAGCGGAAGCGGCCTGTGCGCATGTCGATCATCAGCACGCCAGACAGGGCGCTGCCGTCCTGCGTCGGGATCAGCCCGATGGCGCGATGTTCCTGCAACTTCTCGACCGGGCGCGAGAGGACAGTTTCCATCAGTCGGTTGATGATCTCGATGCCGGTCAGATCGCCCTTATGCACAGTGCGGTCGGCGGTCTGGCCCGCAAAAGCCTTCTGGTGCAGCGTGCCGTCGGGGTTGCGGTCGAAGAAGCAGCCGAGTTCATTCTCCAACTCGCGGATGCGCACCACTGCCTGTTCGCAAAGCCGCCAGGCCATGTCCTGATTGGGCAGCCATTTGCCGCCCTGAATCGTGTCCATGAAATGCCGCTCGACCGTGTCGCCGCCGCCAAGGGCCACATTATAGCCGCCCTGCACCATGCGCGTGCAGCCGCATTTGCCGATCAGCCCCTTGACCGCGATGGTGATGCGCGTGCCGGGTGGGGCGGATTGCAGCGCGTGCAAAGCGCCGAACAGGCCCGCGCCCCCGGTGCCGAGGATCAGGATATCCGTGTCATGGCGGTCGATGTCTTTCAATGTGAACATGGATCAGATCGCCCGTAGTAGGAAAGTGGTGGAAATCAGGAAGGCCCCGGCAAGGCTGGCCGCCGCCCATGTCTTTTGCGGGGCAGACCATGGTAGCCATTCAAAAGCCAGCAGGCGCAGGCCCCCGAAGAAATGGACGGCCAGCAGGAAGACCAGACCGAATTCGGCCAGTTTGACCAGCGGGTAATCGGTCAGGCGCAGGAAGGCATCCAGCCGCGCGGCGTCGTTCAGCGCCATCGAGAGCACATAGAAATGCGCAGGCAGAAACAGCGCCAGACCAAGACCCGACAGCCGGTGCAGGATATAGGCCAGCCAGAGCGGGTGGGCGCGGGGGATGGCTTTCATGCGGCACCTGTGGCTGTGACAGCGTAAACGGCCTGTGCGCCCATTGCGAACAGGATCGCGCCGATAGCGAGTGCTGTCAGGTTCAGAACGGCTCCGCGCAGGCCCGCCCATTCCGACAGGATCGTGCGCAGGCCGATTGCGGCGTGGATCGAAACGGCCACGACGAACATGCCGTAGAACAGGAACCAGAACACCGATCCTTGCGTGCGGCCAAGGATTTCAGCAGCGGTCAGCCCGCCCTGGATGGCGTAGATCATCACGCCGATATGCACGAGCACGAAAGGTGCCATCACCAGTGCGCTCAGACGTTGCGCCATATAGAGATGAAATTCGCTCATGCGCGTCCCTTTCCGAAAAACCGCCGGGTCGTGGCGCGTTTCAGCCCGGCAATGGCCGAGAGCGGGTCAAGCTCATTAGGGCAATAGGCCGTGCAAGACCCCATCGAATGACAGGAATGGCAGCCGCCCTTGCCGCTCACAGCATCCAGAATCGTATCCTGCGCGCCATCCTTGGCGTCATTGTAAAGCGTCCAGGCGCGTTGCAGCGCGGCGGGGCCAAGATAGTCAGGGTTATTGGCCACTGTATCACAAGCCGCATAACACACAGCACAGTTGATGCATTCGATCCCGGCGCTGGCGGTCACACGCTCGGGCGCTTCGGGGTCGATGGGGGCAATCGGGTCGTCGCGGCTGGCGGTGGGGTGGTGGACCGCTTCGGCCGAGACCCATTTGTCGAAAAACGTGTCCATATCCGCCGCCAGATCCTTGATCACCGGCAGGTTGCGCAGGGGGGCGACCTCCATCGCGCCATCCTGCAGAACCTTGCTGACATGGGTGCGGCAAGTCCAGCGCGGCACGCCATTGACCATCATCGCGCAAGAGCCGCACATGCCCACGCGACAGGCAAAACGATAGGTCAGGGTCGGGTCTGCGTTCTGCTGAATCCATGACACCACATCCAGCACAGTCTGGTTGTCATAGGCGGGCACCTGGAATTGCTGCTTGCGCCCCGGCCCCTCCGGCCCGCCGCGCTGCACGGTGACTGTGATCTGTGGTCCTGTGGTGCCCACCTTCGGCCCTCTTTTCTCGCGTCGCTGTGATGTGGATGCCGCGACCATTGCGCGACTCATCTTGCCCCTCATTCAAGCACTAACGAAAAAAAACTTCAATAATAAAAATATTACTTGAAAAAAATTCATTCTATTTGCTATGAAGAGAGCAGGAGGAGCTTACGTGAGGGATACCGTTTCCATGGCAGGGGCAGAGGCGCTGGTTGACGCATTGCAGGATGCAGGGGTGCGGTGCATCTTCTCGCTTTCGGGAAATCAGATCATGCCGATCTATGACGCGCTTCTGGGGCGCGATATCCGGCTGATCCATTTCCGGCACGAAGCTGCCGCAGTCTATGCTGCCGAAGCCTGGGCGCAGCTGACCGGGCAGTTGGGCGTTGCGCTGGTGACCGCCGGAGCGGGATTCGGCAATGCGTTGGGCGCAATGATTTCGGCGCAGGCTTCCGAATCGCCTGTGCTGCTGCTGAGCGGGGATTCGCCGCGCGCGCAGGACGGGATGGGCGCGTTTCAGGAACTCGATCAATGCGCCATGTCGGCCCCTGTGACCAAGGCCAGTCTGCGGGCGGGCTCGGCGGAGACTTTGGCCAGCGAGGCGGCGGGGCTGATCCGCGAAGCACTTTCGGGGCGTCCGGGGCCGGTGCATCTGGCGCTGCCCGCAGATGTGCTGACCGATACAGTGACAGCGCGTCCCGACCTTGAATTCACGCCTCCCGTGCAGGTGCCGGGCGCGAGCGATCTGGCAGAATTGCGGGCCTTTCTGGACGGGGCCGCGCGCCCCCTGATCCTGACCGGCCCCTCACTGTCGAACACGCGCAGCAATGGGGCGCTGGCGCGCGCGCAGGATGCGCTGAATGCGCCTGTCCTGTGCATGGAAAGCCCGCGCGGGCTGCGCGACCCCTCGCTCGGCGCATTGGTCGATGTGACGCGGCAGGCGGACCGGATCGTGCTTCTGGGCAAATCAGGCGATTTCACCACCGGGTTTCTGGGCCAGGGCATGGGCGGGGACGCAACGCGCTTTGCCGTGATCGACCCCGATCCCGCTGAGATCGCGCGCGCGCAAGCCCGCCTTGGGCCGCGCGCCGATATCACAGGCTGCGCTGATAGTCTGCCGGTGCTTCTGGCGCTCAGTGACGCGGGTGCTGCGCCGGATCGGGCTGCATGGCTGGCGGAGGCTGCACGCGCAACAAGCGCGCGCGCGCCTGTGGCCCCGGATGCGCTCAGCGATCCGGACGGGCTGCATCCTGCTGCGGTCGGGCAGGCGCTCGCCGCGATCCTGCGCGATCATCCTGACGCGGTGTTCATCTCGGACGGGGGTGAGTTCGGCCAATGGATGCAGGCCATCGCGCATGACGGCCCGCGCGTGATCAATGGTGTGTCCGGTGCGATCGGTGCGGCCCCGGCCTATGCGATTGCGGCCAGTATCGCGCGGCCTGATGTGCCGGTTATTGCGGTCATGGGCGACGGGACCGCGGGTTTCCTGCTGGCCGAATATGAAACCGCCGCGCGCGAAGATGCCGGTTTCATCGCCGTGATCGGCAATGATTCGTGCTGGAATGCCGAGCATCAGATCCAGATCCGGGAATTCGGTGTGGGGCGGACCCATAGCTGCACCCTGTCGCATATGGTGCGTTACGATGAAGCGGCGCGCGGCCTCGGGGCGCAGGGCTTGCTGGCCGCGGATGGCAAGGTCGAGACATTGTCGCAAGTGCTGAGCGATGCGCAGCAGGCACATGGCCCGATCTGTGTGAATATCCGTATCCGCCCGGAGCCCGCGCCGGTCGTGCCCAGCCGGTTGCCACAGGCAACTGCGGTGCATTGACTGGTTTGCTGCCAGTTCGACCCGCAACAAGTGCCGAATTGGCATTTGACGCAAAGCCCCAAGCGGGGTTGGATGACGGACCAGCCGGGCCAACCGGCCATGTTTAACCAAAGGGAGGACCAACCATGAAAAAGACACTGACTGCATTGACCCTCGGGGCGGCCACAGCAGCGCTTGCTGTGCCGGCACTGGCCGAATATCCGACGCGACCGATCCAGATGATCGTTCCATTCGGCGCGGGCGGGGCGACGGATATTTCCGCCCGCGCCCTGGCCACAGCGCTGAACAACGTCGTGCCGCAGCCGATGGTTGTCAGCAACCGGACCGGCGCAGGCGGGGCCACAGGCTCGGTCGCAGTGCGCGATGCCGATGGCGATGGCTATACGCTGCTCTTCGCGCGCGTGGGCTCGCACACGGTCAATCCGGCGATGAACCCCAACCTGCCCTACACGATTGACGAATTCCGCTTCGTGGGCGTGTACGAGATCAACCCGGTCGCCTGTGTGGTCAACAGCAATTCGGATTTCAACACCATCGAGGACCTGATCGAGCGCGTCACGAACGATCCGGGCAGTGTGATCTTCAGCTCGGCCGGCGTCGGCTCGATGCCGCATATCGGCACGATGATGGTTCTCGATGCCTTCGGGGTCGAGGATATCGCCGATGCTGTGATCCACATCCCGACCGAGGGCGATGGTGCCGCACTGACGGCCGTTTTGCAGGGCACATCCGACATTTTCTGTGGCAGTGCGTCGCCAGCGGTGCCCTTCGTCGAGGCCGGGCAGATGCGCCCGCTGCTGGTGACCTCGTCAGAGCGGCTGGATGCGATGGACGCACCAACAGTGGCCGAAGCGGGCGTGCCCGAACTGCGTGCGCTGGTGGGCTGGACCGGGATCGCCGGGCCTGCTGATCTGAGTGACGAGGCCGCAGAGAAATGGGGCGAGTGGCTGGCCGAGGGCGTGCAGGATCCCGAGTTCCAGCGCATTCTGACATCGGGCGGGTCGGTGATCGAGTTGATGTCGCCCGAAGACTCGGTGCAGTTCGTCAATGACGCCTATGAGACCTTCCGCGCCGTCGTCGTGGCGCTGGATCTCGAAATCGACTGAGGCTGCGTCCCGGCCTGTCGGCGGGGCAAATCAAGCGGGTGCTGCCGGGCCCATGCCCCGGTGGCACCCTCAGTCCATGAGGGAAACAGATGCTGTCACGACGTGCAGAGTTATTTGTCGGACTGGGCGTTATCGGAATGGCCGCCATCTTGCTCTGGCTGCTGATCCCCGGATACATCACGATCCCGCGCCGGGTGCCCATCCCGGCGCTTTCGCCGGCCTTCTGGCCCAATGTGATCGGCTGGACCATGCTTCTGTGCGGCGTGTTGCTGACCGCGCGCGCTGTGACCGCCCCGCCGCCACCTGACAGTATCGCGGATGATCTGCGATTCACGCGTCCTGAATTGTTGCGGGTCGGCGCCCTGGCGGTGGTTCTGGTCACGGCCTATATCGCGCTGCCGATTGTCGGCATGGTCTGGACCTGCATGATCGTCTATTTCCTGATGGTGCTGATGACCGGCGCAAAGCGCCCCATCTGGGGCACGGTCATCGCGATCCTGCTGCCGCTCGTGCTGTTTTACTTCTTCACCAAAGTCGCGGGCGTCGCCATCCCGCAGGGCAGAATCGTGAGGTTGCCGTGACATTCCTTGAAGCCCTCGCTGCTGGTTTTGCGCTTGTTGCGCAATGGGAAAGCATCTTCTTCCTGTCTCTGGGGGTGCTGGTCGGCGTCTTTGCTGGCGCGATTCCCGGCATGTCGGCCACCATGGCCGTGGCCCTGACGCTGCCCTTCACCTTTGCGCTGACCCCAATTTCAGGCATCCTGCTGCTGCTGGGCGTCTACAAAGGCGGCATCTTTGGCGGCTCGATCCCCGCCATTCTGATCAAGACCCCCGGCACGCCTGCATCATCGGCGACCGCGATGGATGGCTATCCGCTGGCCGAACAGGGCCGCGCGGGCGAGGCGCTGAGCATGTCGCTCTATTCTTCCTGCATCGCCGATTTCATCTCGAATATGGCGCTGATCCTGTTCGCCGCCTGGCTGGCGTCTTTCGCGCTGAATTTCGGCCCGCCCGAGATGTTCACGCTGATTGTGTTTTCACTGACCATTATCGCGGGCGTGTCGGGTGACAGTCTGATAAAGGGCATTGTCGCCGCAACGCTGGGGCTGATCCTGGCCACAGTGGGGCTGGATTTCATCGGCGGGACCGAGCGGCTGACCTTTGGCACGGTCGAGCTGCGCGGCGGCATCAATCTGGTGCCGATGCTGATCGGGCTTTTCGCCATCCCCGAAATCATCGCCTATATCCGCAACCCGGCGGCCAGGGAACAGCGGGTGCGCGCATTGGGCCATGCGGCGCTGAAATGGGTGGATTTCCGGCGCTCGCTGAAATCGATCTTTCGCGGCAGTGCCATCGGCGTGTTCATGGGGGCCATTCCAGGCATCGGGGCCGCGCCCTCGGCGTTTCTGTCCTATTCGGAGGCGCGGCGCAATTCGCCCAATCGCGACAATTTCGGCAAGGGCGAGCTGGAGGGTGTGGCCGCAGCCGAAGCGGGCAATAACGGGGTGGCCGGGGCCACGCTGATCCCGCTTCTGGCGCTTGGCATTCCCGGCGATATCATCACCGCGATCATCATCGGCGCGTTCATGATCCATGACCTGACGCCCGGCCCGCTGCTGTTCCAGAACAACGCCCAGATCGTCTATGCGCTGTTTCTTGGCCTGATGGCCAGTTCAGTGATCCTGCTGGTCGTGGGCTCCATCGCGATCCGGGTGTTTCGCTACATCGCGGATATCCCGCCCGATCTGCTGTTTCCGGCCGTGATGGTGCTGTGTATCTTTGGGGTCTATGCAATCAACAATTCGATCTTCGATGTGGCTTTGATGCTTGTGATGGGGGTCGTGGGCTATATCATGCTGATCTTCCGTTTCCCGGCGGCCCCGTTCCTGATTGCCTTCATCCTCGGGCCGATGCTGGAGAACAGTTTCCGGCAAGCGCTTCTGATGTCGCGCGGCAGCCCCGAGATTTTTGTGCGCGGGCCGATCACGATCCTGTTCTGGTGCTTGACGATCCTGTCTGTGGTGATGATCATCCGCGCGACCCTGCGCGCTGCACGGCTGAAGCGCGAAGCCGCACGGTCCGCCTCGCGGCTGGAAGCGCAGAGCAAGACATGAGGTCCGCTCGATGGATGTGAAGTCACTCTATACATTCATCGCTGTCGTGGATCATGGCAGCTTTGCGCAGGCCGCCGATGCGCTGGATCTTTCGGCCTCGGCGATTTCGGTGCAGATGCGCGGGTTGGAGACGGATGTGGACCTGCGTCTGTTTGACCGCAGCCGCCGCCCGCCTGTCCTGACCCGCGAAGGCCGCGACTTTGCCGTGCGGGCGCGCGAGGTGATCGCGATCTGGGAAGACCTGTCCGAAAGTCTGCGCCGTGACGGCAATGCTGGCAGGTTGCGCATCGGGGCTGTGCATACAGCGGTGTCGAGCCTGCTGCCGGCGGCTCTGCTGCATCTGCGCGAAACCCAGCCGGGGCTCGAGATCCGCCTGACCACCGGGCTGGCCCATGATCTGGACGCGGCCTTGCGGGCCGGTCTGATCGATGTCGCGCTGACCACTGCTGCCGCAGAGCCTGTGGCGGGCTTTGTCTTTCGCACCATTGCCGAACAGCCGCTGGTCGTGCTGGCCCATCCGGGCGCGGCGGGGTCGGATTTCCGCGATATCCTGCGCCGCAATCCCTATGTGCGCTTTTCGCGCAATGCCCGTGTCGGGGCGATGGTCGAGCGCGCCTTCAATGCCGAAGGGATCACAGTGCAATCCGCCATGGAGGTCGACACACAGGATGGCGTGATGGCGCTGGTCGCCGCAGGTCTGGGTGTGTCGGTCGTTCCGGACAATCCCGGCTTCAAGGCGCAGGGGTTCCGGGTAGAACCTCTGGGCAATCCTGCGCCCATGCGGCTTTTGGGGCTGATGTTCGATCCGGGAACGCCCCGGCGCAGATTTTGCGAAATGCTCGAGCGGGAATTGCGCCGGATCGCGCAGGAGAGCGGGATGCTTGTGCCCGAAGAGTTGCGCGCCGACTGAGCGGATGTGCCGCGCGCTTTCGATGGATCAGCGCGGCACGCGGCTTACGGATCGGCCGGTTGAAACACCCCGCCACCCAGATGCGGCACAATCACATTGGGCAGATCGGCGCGCACGGGCCGGGATTGCGACAACAGCCAGGCTTTCGCAGCGATCCCGTCGGCCGGAGCCGGTATCCGCCCCAGCCCGCGCCCCAGTGCCATGAACCCTGCCACAATGGCGCAGGCGGCTGATGTCCCCCCGAAATCGCAGAAGTAAGAGCCATATTCGCGGATGCCATCCACCGGCTCGGCGGTATCGAAATCCGAGGCCGAATAGCCGCCGCGACCCGGTACATCCGTCGCGATCACCCCGAAATCGGAATATTTGTGATTGTCGTTTTCATCCGGCACGCCAAGGTCGGTCTCTTTCAGCCGTTCCGGGTCCAGCCGCACTTCGCCGCTGTCGAATTGTTCTGCGTCGCTGCTTGGGGCCCAGACGGTCAGTCCGGCTTCGGGCGAATAGCTGCAGGGCCAGCCTTTCGCGTTCAATGCGCCCACGGAAATCACACCATTATCGTCCGAGGCCAGATTTGCCGGATAGATGCCGTATTCTTCATGCGCATTGCCCGCCGCGCAGATCACCGGGCGGCGGTGCGAAATCTTGATGATCAGTTCGGCCAGTTCGGACCAGAGTTCGCGGTCGCGGTCCGGAACCGATGCGGGCGTCACCAACTCGCCCAAGGGCTGGCCAAGCCAGTCGATGGCATGGAGTTGCGGCTCAGAGCGGAACGGATCGTCAATGCCGCGCGGCAGCACGATGACATCCGCCTCCACAAGATCGGCATAGAGAAAAGCCAGGATCATCTGTTCCGGATCGGGGTCGAAACTGGTCGAGATCGGGACGATCTCGCAGGTCGGATCGGCACCGCAATAGGGCAGGGGCAGCGTGCCATCAGGCGGGCCGTCGATATGCGATGTCGCATAGGCGACCCGCGCAGGCCGCGCGCCGATCAGACCTGCAATCGCCGTGCCATGGGCCGAAAAGACCGGCGAGGCCGCAGGCTGGATGGTGCCATGATGCGGGCTCTGATCCGGGGCAAGCCGGGCGGTCAGAGCCTGCAGCAGGGCCTTGCAGCCCGGCAGCCCGGCGACCAGCGCCTGCGCATCGCCCCAGCCCTGCGCACCGATGGAGTCCTGCCCCGAGAGGCCGGGAAAAGCCCCGAGCCGTGTCGAGAACAGATCAAAGGCGCGGCTGCGATTGATGGCACCGCAGAGATTGGGATGGTCCATCGCGACCGATGTGTCGATCATGGCCACGCGCGCAGGTTTGACGATCTCATCCACTGACCAGTCATCGGGCTGGTGCGTGCTGGTCAGGATGCCTGTTGCGACCAGATGCCAGAGCGCGTCCTGCTTGCGGCGGATGGAATAGGGTTTCATCGCTGTCTCCTTCAGAACCATTCGGCTTGCGCGGCCAGCATGTTCTTCTCAAGCACTTTCTCCAGCACCGGCAGGATCATCCGCGCCAGCTTATGCCCGGCCCCGGTGTCGCAGGCATAATGCACCCCGGCCCATTCGCGGTTCTCGGCAATCCTGCGCGCCGACAGGAACAATTGCACAGAGCCGGGATGTTCCGGCAGCAGGCGCGACATGACGAAAGCCACGGCAAAGGACTGGAAGGCATGGTTGCTGGGATAGCTGGCATGGGCGGGTGCTGCGAGATACGGGCGCAATCTCGGCTCGACCTGATTGGGGCGCGGCACATTCCAGCGGTCCTTGAAATAAAGCCCGATCTCGTCTGTCAGTGCCATTGTGACAAGGATCAGCCCGATGGTCGCATCATAACCGCCATGGGATTCGATCCCGTAGGGGCGCAGGTAGCGCGAAAGCTCCAGTTCGGCCTCGATCCTGATCTCGCCGCGTCGCCCGGCATATTGCGGCAGCGAAAGCAGCGCCTGTTTCTTCAGCAATTCCGTGGCGTGCTCGCGCAGTTCGGGCAGCGAGGGCGGCAGGGGCAGCGGCAGATCCATCCATTCCGCGCGCAACTCATATAGTTTCGCGCGTTCTTCCCATGGCTCAAGGATGCCCCAGTCCGGCCCTGCGCCGATATCGGAACGATTGCGGTTCCTGTTGCGATTGCGGTTCCTGTTGCGATTGCGATTGCGATTTCGGTTCCGGTTCAACGCCATCTGCACGCTCTTGGCCGAACGCGAGATACTCGCCCCGCCCGTCGCATCATCCGGTTCCGCACGCCCGATCAGTTCAAGCCCAAGCGGGGTGACCAGAAACTCATGGGTCTTCATGATCGAGAAATCGGCCATCCGGGTTCACTCCATCAGATTTCGCAGATTGCGCAACAGCGCGTGCGTCTCGGCGGTCTCGCGCAACCCGAAGCGGCGCTGTTGCACCTGCGGGTCGATGAAATCCGGGTCGAGCCGCAACAGCCGGTCGCGGGTGTCTTCGGCAGCCGCGCGCTGGCCCGCGGCAGAATGCGCCACCATCAGGTAGCGCAGCGCAGCCTTGTAACGCGGCTGCTTTTGCAGCGCCCGGCGCCCGGCGATGATGGCGCGGGAATAATCCCCGGCCAGTGACGCGGCCATGGCCAGCGTGGTGTCATAACTGTAGGAAATCGGGCTGAAGGCCCCGAGCTGCGTGGCACGCCGGGCATGGCGCAGGGCCGTGTCATAGTCACCGGTATACAGCTTGTGCAGCGCCAGATGATCCCATGCGAAAGCCTGCGAGGGGTTCAGCGCGACGGCGCGCTGCAGCACCTTGCCCGCCAGATCATGTTCCTGAAACACATAGCCGATGACATGGCCCAGACAGGACAGTGTGATCGCGTTGAACGGGTTGTCATCCAGCTTTGCACTGATCAGCTGATGCAGCCGCTGGCTGTCTTCCGCGTTCAGCGTGCCCAGATTCTCGCCCACCGCAAAAGAGGCCGCATAGGCGCGCAACCCGGCCGTCAGTGAATGGGTCGCGCCGGTTTTCGCGCCTGCGTCCTCGGTTTTCTCGATCAAGGCCATGGCCTTGTCGAGCGCGGTATCTTCCAGCCGGAACAGCAGGTTCATCGCCGCATATCCGGCGCGCAGCGGCATGGTGTCCTCCTGCTCTTCCGGGATATGACTGAGCAGGGTCCGGGCCAGACGATCCGTATTCTGCGCGATGAAACCCATCAAGAGCAGGGATTCGGCCTGATGCAGGTCGTCGAGTGTGCACTGGATGGACTGGCTCCATTCGATGGCCAGACGGGACGACCGGTAGACAAAGAAGGTCAGCGTCACGTTCCGCCCGACAGTGAGCACGCGCATCCGGCAGAACAGCTCTGCCTCGGCGCTTTCTGCAAGATCCTCGATCGGGGCCGTGCGGCTGCGCAGGTCGATCACCTGCAGGGGCATCAATTCTCGGATATTGTCGATGATCCGCTCGGTCAGGAAATCCGACAGGTGATGGGTCAGTTCATCGCCCCCCTGAACTACCCCGCGCATCAAAGCCAGACGCAGCTGCGCGGCGGACAGACCCTGCCCGGTGCCGTGCATCAAGAGCCGCGCCGGCCGCATCGCCGCCAGCGACCCGGCCATGTCGGCCCAGTCGAACCGGGCCGTCTGCAACCACTCCTCGAATTCCGGGTCGCTTATATCAAAGCCTTCAAGCAGCTCGGTCTCTTCGCTCAGCCCCATTCTGGCGAACAGGGCCGCGTCACGCTGCATTTCGGTCACATCGACCCAGACATGTTCTGCGCTCAGCCCGACGCGATCCGTGTCGATATCAAGCGCATCCTGCGCTCTGGGCCCGAGATCGCGGCGCAGTTCGAAAAGCGACTGGCGAAGGCTGGTGGAAGAGCGGCTTTCATCGGACTGGCTCCAGAGTTTGTCGCGCAGCCAGACACGCGACCGCTGCATTTGCGGGGCGAGCGCTGTCAGTGCCAGAATCGCCTGTGCCTTGCGTCCCCGGATGACAAGTTTCTTGCCCTGACCGTCCGTGACCCGCATTGGGCCTGCCAGATAGAGCCGCAGAACTGGCTGTGTTCCAGGATGCGCGCCGGTCATCGTTTCCAGTCCCAAGGGTTCCTGTCGGATCAAGGCTGTCAGGTCTAGGCAGTCAAGGTCTGCGTTATGGCGGGGCCGTACTGTGACCGGGAACTTGTCAACAAACATCAGGCAAGGCTCTGTAGCGAGTGTGACATGAATCGAGCGTGAATCAACCATCGTTAGAAGGGCGTTAGTCGCAGCGTCGGGGCTGGGGACTGCACCACGCGCGCCGGGCCGCAAGATTGTTGACAAGTGTCTGACCAGAAGCATCCTTGTCAGGCGCAGCGTATCCGGAAGCTGTTGCGGAGCGTCGTGTTTCGGTCTGTCTTGTGTTTTGCTCAGCGCGGTCGAGGTGAAAAGAATGCCCCTGTCCTCTCAGACAGGGGCATCAGGTACTGAAAATTCTTTGGTCCTGAAAACCAGAGCCAAGCTGGCGAAAGCCCTCCGGCTGTTCCGGCAATCTATCAGTGTGGTGGCGACCACCTGAGAAACAAGTTCATGTCCAATTTCTGTCCCCTACCCCCTGACGGTTTCGGTCGGACCATGCCTGCCTGACTTGGGCTGGGCGAGCCCGGCGACCGCAAATGCCGCGACAAGACCACTTCACCACACGCCCTGTTATCTGCGCGTTAGATTCGCGCGCTCCCGGCGTATACGGCTTGTCGGGCTGCCTGCGCCTGCAGGTCGCGATGGGGCCGGACGGCCGGCCAGCAGCGATGCCCGCTGCATCATGTGCAAGTGTCGCTAGAGATCGAAGCTGAGCTGTGCCGGGTCGGATTTGCCCCGACGCGCGCGCCGGGTCGCCATGGCGCTGCTGCGCGCGCTGTCGCCTGCCCGCGAGGCATGTTTCTGCGCGATCCTGGCCGAGATCTTCTGAAACCCGTCGCCCTTGCGCAAGCCCCACATCCGGTCGCGCGCTGCGCGCCCGGCCTGTTCCAGATCGATAATGGGCTCGGGATAGCGCCCGGCAAGCTGTTGCTGTGCCTCGGGCCAGTCCCAGGGGCGGTGCAGGAATGGCTGCGGCACGGCGCGCAATTCCGGCAGCCATGCGCGGATGAATCGGCCCTGCGGGTCCTGATCATGGCCCTGTTTGACCGGGTTATAGATGCGCAGCGTGTTGATCCCGGTGGTGCCGGATTGCATCTGGCACTGGCTCCAGTGGATGCCGGGCTCATAATCAGTGAATTGCCGCGCCAGATGCGCGCCGCTGTCGCGCCAGTCGAGCCACAGTTGGTAAGAGGCAAAGGACATCAGCATGGCCCGCATCCGGAAATTCAGCCAGCCGGTCGCCGCCAGATAGCGCATACAGGCATCGACGAAGGGCAGCCCGGTTTCGCCTGCGCACCAGGCCTGCAGCCGCGCGGCATCGGTCGCACGCAGCCCTTCATGCGCCGGGTGCAGGCAGCGGGTCTCAAGCTCGGGCTCGTCTTCCAGCTTCTGGATGAAATGGTCGCGCCAGGCCAGCCGCTTGGCAAAGCTGTTGAGCGATTGCGTCCAGTCCTTGTCGGACGCATGGGCCTTGCGGGCGGTCTGGCGGGCATGTTCGACCTCGCGCACGGACAGCACACCCAGCGCCAGATAGGGGGACAGGCGCGAACAGGCGCGTTCAGCCGAAAGCGGCGAGGACATGGCGCTGCGATAGTGCGTGCCGCGTGTCGCAAGGAAGCTGTCCAGCAGATTGCGCGCTGTCGCGTGCCGCCCATTCTGCCGGTGCGGGCAGGGATCGGCGGGCAGGCCCAGCGCGCGGGCATCGGGCAGGCGGTCAGGCAGATCGCTGGTGACGACAGGGTCCAGCGCTTCGATGGTCGGCACCACGCCCTCGCGGATGAAACGGTTGCGCGCGCTCTGCCAGCCATCGCGCGATTTCAGCCGCCGGATCACTGCCGATTGCGGGACTTCCTGCCAGTCGATCCCGTTTTCGCGCGCCCAGGCGGCAACGCGGCGGTCGCGGGCATAGGTCCAGCCATTGCCGGTTTCTTCATGGCTGAGGATGCGCGTGATCTTGTGACGCGCGCAAAGCCGCGCCAGTTCCCGCACAGCATCGCCCCAGCGGATGACCAGCGGCTGGCCCAGCGCGCCAAGCGTGTCGCGCAGGCTGGACAGTGCCTCGGAGGTGAAGGCCCATTGCCGCGCCGATGTGTCGGGCAGTGCCCAATAATCCGGTTCGATGATATAGACCGGCAGGATTCTGGGACCGGCCAGCGCCAGCGCCGGGTGATCCGTGACCCGCAAATCGCGTTTGAACCAGACGAGAACCGGTGACTCCATAAGCTGAGTCATAGCGCAGAGACGCAGCGCGTCAATTCAAATGTTCTGCATCCGTTCCTGCCGTGTGACGCGCCGCACGCGTCACGCGGCCGCGCGGTCGCGGGCAGCGCCGGGTGTGTAATTCAGGACCGGCTGCAGCCAGCGCTCGGCCTCTTCCAGCGTCATGCCCTTGCGCGCGGCGTAATCCGCGACCTGATCGCGCTCGACCTTGGCCACGCCAAAGTAATAGGCATCCGGATGACCGATATAGAGACCGGACACCGAAGATCCCGGCCACATCGCCATGCTCTCGGTCAATGTCACGCCGGTCGCTGCCTCGGCATCGAGCAGGCGGAACAGCGTCAGCTTCTCGGTATGATCAGGCTGGGCCGGATAGCCGGGGGCAGGGCGGATACCGGCATAGGGCTCGGCGATCAGCTCTTCGGGCGTGAAGGTTTCGTCAACGGCATAGCCCCAGTAGTCGCGCCGCACGCGCGCGTGCAGCAGCTCGGCCATGGCTTCGGCGAATCGGTCGGCCAGCGCCTTGACCATGATCGCTGCGTAATTGTCATTCGCGCGGTCAAAACGCGCGGCCAGCTCTGCCTCTTCCGGGCCAGCCGTGACGACAAAGCCGCCGACATAATCTGCGCCCTGACCTTCGGGGATGACGAAATCGGACAGCGCCACATTGGGCCGTCCCTGCCGCTTGGGCACTTGCTGGCGCAATGTGTGCAGAGTTGCCAGCGTCTCGCGCCGGTCCGGGCCGGTGAACAGGCGGATATCATCGCCGACCGCATTGGCAGGCCAGAACCCGACCACAGCGCGCGGGGTGAACCAGCGCTCTGCGATGATCCGTTGCAGCATCTCCTGCGCGTCGTCAAACAGCGCGCGCGCTGCCGCGCCCTGTTTTTCGTCAGACAGGATTTTTGGGTAGACCCCCTTGAATTCCCAGGTCTGGAAGAAAGGCGTCCAGTCGATATAGCGCGCGATTTCGGCCAGATCCCAATCCTCGATCACCTGCGCGCCATTGAAACGCGGCGCCGGGGGGGTATAGCCCGACCAGTCAAGCTGCAGCGCATTCGCGCGCGCCGCCGCATAGCTGAGCCGCTGCTTGGCGCGCTCGGATTGTTCATGACGTTCGGCAACCTTGCGATATTCATCGCGGATATCAGAGATATACTGGTCCTTCTGCGCAGGGCTGAGCAGCGCTCCCACCACACCGACCGCGCGGCTGGCATCGGTGACATAGACGGTCTGACTGCTCTTGTAGCGCGGGTCGATCTTGACGGCTGTGTGCACCTTCGACGTGGTCGCCCCCCCGATCAGCAGGGGGATATCAAACCCCTCGCGCTGCATTTCAGTGGCCAGATGCACCATTTCATCCAGACTGGGCGTGATCAGCCCCGAGAGGCCGATGATATCGACCTGTTCTTCGCGCGCGACCTGCAGGATTTTCTGCGGCGGGACCATGACGCCCAGATCGATGATTTCGTAATTGTTGCAGGCCAGCACGACGCCGACGATATTCTTGCCGATATCATGCACATCGCCCTTCACCGTGGCCAGCAGCACCTTGCCCGCGCTTTGCCGCCCCTCGCCCCCGTTCAGGCGCTTTTCCTCTTCCATATAGGGCAGCAGCACGGCGACCGCCTGTTTCATCACGCGGGCGGATTTCACCACCTGCGGCAGGAACATCTTGCCTGCGCCGAACAGATCGCCCACCACATTCATGCCCGCCATCAGCGGCCCCTCGATCACATCGAGCGGGCGCGCGGCAGCCTGCCTGGCCTCTTCGGTATCGGCCTCGATGAATTCGGTCAGACCATTGACCAGCGCGTGTTCCAGCCGCTTTTCCACGGGCCAGTCGCGCCATGCCAGATCGCGCAGTTTTTCCTCGCGCGCGCCGCCCCGGAAACGCTCGGCAATGTCGAGCAGCCGCTCTGTCGCGCTGCCCCCGGCTTTCGGGCGGCGGTTGAGCACGACATCTTCGCAGGCATCGCGCAATTCCGGGTCGATCTGGTCATAAACCGCAAGCTGGCCTGCATTGACGATGCCCATATCCATGCCCGCGCGGATGGCGTGATAGAGAAACACCGCGTGCATGGCCTCGCGCACAGGGTCATTGCCGCGAAAGCTGAAGGACAGGTTCGACACCCCGCCCGAGACATGGGCATGGGGCAGATTGGCGCGGATCCAGCGCGTGGCCTCGATGAAATCGACGCCGTAATTGTCATGTTCCTCGATCCCGGTGGCGACCGCAAAGATATTGGGGTCGAAGATGATGTCTTCCGGCGGAAAGCCCAGCTCTTCGGTCAGGATACGGTAGGCACGGGCGCAGATTTCGGTCTTGCGCTGGCAGGTATCGGCCTGGCCCTGTTCGTCGAAAGCCATGACCACCACAGCCGCACCATAGGCCAGACAGAGCCCGGCCTGCTCGCGAAACTGCGCCTCGCCCTCTTTCAGGCTGATCGAATTGACCACGGATTTGCCCTGAACACAGTGCAGCCCGGCCTCGATCACCTCCCATTTGGAACTGTCGATCATGATCGGCACGCGGGCGATATCGGGTTCCGAGGCGACCAGATTCAGAAATTCCACCATCGCGGCTTTGGAATCGATCAGCCCCTCATCCATGTTCACATCGATGATCTGCGCGCCATTCTCGACCTGATCGCGGGCGACCTCCAGCGCTGTCGCATAGTCACGGTTGACGATCAGCTTGCGGAATTTCGCGCTGCCGGTGACATTGGTGCGCTCGCCGACATTCACGAAAGGGATATCCGGGGTCAGGACAAAGGGCTCCAGCCCGGACAGGCGCAGATAGCGGGTCATGGCAATTTCCTTGGCGCGTGAGGGGCGACAGCTTCGGCAATCGCGCGGATATGGTCGGGCGTGGTGCCGCAGCAGCCGCCCACGACATTGACCAGCCCGTCGCGGGCAAAGCCGCCGATCAGCGCGGCGGTCTGTTCGGCGGTTTCGTCATATTCGCCGAAAGCATTGGGCAGGCCCGCATTCGGATAAGCGCAGACCAGAGTGGGGCAAGTGCTGGCCAGTTCGACCAGATGCGGGCGCATGGCATCGGCCCCCAGCGCGCAGTTCAGTCCGATGGTGAAGGGGCGCGCGTGCATCACCGAATGCCAGAAAGCCGTGGGGGTCTGGCCCGACAAGGTGCGCCCCGAAGCATCGGTGATCGTGCCCGAGATCATCAGCGGCAGGCGGCGGCCGGTTTCGGCAAAGACCTCAAGACACGCGAAAATCGCGGCCTTGGCGTTCAGCGTGTCGAAGATCGTCTCGATCAGGATGATATCGGCCCCGCCTGCGATCAGCCCGCGCAACTGTTCGCCATAAGCCACGCGCAGCCCATCGAAGGTGACAGCGCGGTAGCCGGGGTCGTTCACATCGGGGCTGAGGCTTGCCGTGCGGTTGGTCGGCCCCAGCGCGCCCGCGACATAACGGGGCCGCCCGTCAGTGGCGGTGGCGCGGTTCAAGGCACGGCGCGCGAGAAAGGCACCCGAGGCGTTCAGGTCATGCACCGCATGTTCCAGCCCGTAATCGGCCTGCGCGATGCTGGTTGACGAAAACGTATTGGTTTCAACGATATCCGCCCCGGCCATGGCGTAGCGAAAATGGATTTCCTCGATTTCGTCGGGCTGGGTCAGATTCAGCAGATCGTTATTGCCGGTCTGCGGATGGTCCGTGTGATGGGCGCAGGCGCAGCCCGAGCCATGGCCTGTGTAATCCTCCTCAGCCAGCCCCAGCCCCTGAATCTGCGTGCCCATCGCGCCATCAAGCACAAGGATGCGCTCGCGCGCGGCGGCGGTGAGTTTGGCGAGACTGTCCGAGTCTGGCAGGCTGAAAGCAAGGGTCATGCAGGGCTCCGAATCTGGTGGGGCACCTTACGCAGTGCGCAAACCCAAGCCAAATTCATTATCTGCAACAGGATTATGAATGCCCGTCATGTTGCGCGCGCTTTTTCAACCCTTCTGCGTTGCGTCATCCCCCTGCCGAACACCTGCGACATAGCTGTGCTGCAAGGTGAAATCCGGGGACAGCACCACGAAATCCCCGCGCGCGCCTTGGGTGATGCGGCCCCGGTCCTGCGCCGCGATGATATCTGCGGGCACCCGGCTGGCCATTGCCACTGCGCGTTCCGGCGCCACGCCCAGCCGGATCAGATGGGCGATGGATTGCGGCAGGGTGATATCGGCCCCGGCCAAGGTGCCATCCTCCAGCGTCAGGCGGCCCCCTTCGCGCAGGATCCTGCGGCCATTGAGCCGGAAATGCGCGGCGCTGCTGCCCGCCACGGCCATGGCATCACTGACGAGATACAGGTCTGGCTCGGCCTTCATCGCGAGCGCCACAAGCAGGCATTCGGGCGCGACATGAACCCCATCCGCGATGATCCCGGCCGCAAGCCGGGTGGTCAGCGCCGCGCCGACCAGACCGGGCGCGCGGTTCATCAGCCCGCCCATCGCGTTGAACAGATGCGTGACGCAGCGCGCCCCGGCCGCATGGGCGGCCTGTGCTGTGCCCGCCGTGCAGCCGCTATGGCCAAGGCTGACCAGCACGCCAGCCTCCGTGAGCGCTGTGATCTGCGCCAAGCCCACCATTTCCGGGGCGAGAGTGACTTTCAGTGCAGGCAGGGCGCGGGCGGCCTCGCACAGAAGGTGCAGATCAGCCGCCTGCATCGGGCGCAGATGGTTTGCGTCATGCGCCCCCTTGCGGGCCGGATCGAGATGCGGGCCTTCCAGATGCAGCCCTGCGAAACCGGGCACCCCGGCGTGCCCTGCGTCAATGCCTGCGCGGATCACCTGTGCTGTCACCTCGGTGCGGTCACTGATCAGCGTGGGCAGGATCGCCGTGGCCCCAAGTCGGATATGCGCCGCACAGATTCGCGCGATCTGTGCTGCATCCGTATCCGGCCCGATCATCTCGCCGCCGCCACCATTGACCTGCAGATCGACCAGACCCGGCGCGAGGATCGCATCGCCCAGATCGGTCACAGGCAGGTCACGCGGCAGTGCAGTGCCTGCCGCGTGCAGCGCGGCGATCCGGCCCCCGGCGGTCAGGCTGACTGCGGCGTCCTCGTGAAAGCGGGTGCCGTCAAAGATCCGCGCGGCCCTGAGCATCTGTTCCATCATCTGTCCTTTCTGATGCCCGCGCCCTTGCGGGCAATCCAGAGCGCCCCGTCCAATGCGCCGCCTTTCGGGGCCACGCGGCGCAAAGACCCGCCGCCCTGCGCGATGATCCGATCCAGAAGCACAGGCCCAAGCCCGCCCAGACCCGCGACCGGCAGGCCCGCTACGCCCTCCTGCAATCGCAGGATCGCGCGCCGCAGATAGGCGCAGGCGTCATCGAGGATTGCGCAGGCGAGCGGGCAATGTGCTGCGGCCAGATCCAGCACCAGCGGGGCGAGTGCTGCATATTCTGCCGGATGCGCCGCGCGCGAAAAGCGGATCATCTGGCCGCGCGTGGCAAATTCCTGCCAGATCGCGGGGGCCAGCATCCCGCCCGCGCCAATCCCGTCGCGCGCGTGCAGCGCCCGGCGCAGCGCTTCGCGACCGATCCAGGCCCCGCTACCCTCATCCCCCAGCGCCAGCCCGTGCCCGCCCAGACGCAGGGTTTCGCCTGCGTGCTGCCGCGCCAGAACCGAGCCAGTACCCACTGCCATCACGATCCCGCTTTCCCCCTGAAACGCCCCGGCCAGCGCGATGTCGATATCGCCCGTGAGGGTGAGATGCGGATAGGGCAGGGCCGCGCGCAAGGCATCCTCGGCCTGCGTCTCATGCAGGCCCGCCAGCCCCAGAACGATCTGTGGCGACAGGGCCGTATCGCCCCCCGCCAGCGCGCGTGCCTGCGCCAGCACCTTTTCCAGCACTGTGGCAATCTGCACGACAGCGCGGTCAGGGTCGCTGAACACATTCGCGGCCCCGCCGGTCACGACTGCGCTGCGCTGGCCTGAGCCAAGCTCTGCCTGCGCGCGGCAGCCCGAACCGCCACCATCCACACCGATAAATACCTGCATCTGCGCCTCCTGCGCGCGATCATCCAGAAAGGCAGGGCTGATGAAAAGCGGTTTTTGACATCTGATTTTGCGCAGTTGAACCAGTTCGGCATGGATTCTGACCTTGCCTTGCCCTAGGCAAAGTCTCAGTTTTCCTGCGCCGGGAAGGGCCTTGTCATGACCGAACGCGCTGATCCGCGCTACATTGCACTGGACCAATGGGACAGCCTGACCGCGCTGCGCGCCATCTGGGAAAGCCAGATCGCTGCTCTGGCCGCAATCGGCCCGGCCCTGCCTGCACTTGAAGCGCTGATCGAGGCCGCGCTGCCGCGACTGCGCGCGGGCGGGCGGCTGGTTTATGCCGGGGCGGGAACCTCGATCCGCATCGCGGTGCAGGATGGCACGGAACTGGGGCCGACCTTCAACTGGCCCGAGACACGGGTCGCCTATCTGATCGCTGGTGGTCCCGCTGCGCTCAGCCGGGGGATCGAGGGGGCCGAGGATGACCGCGACGCCGCCCGCGCACAGGTCGCCAGTGCCGGGATCGGGGCGCAGGATGTGGTGCTTGGACTGGCCGCAAGCGGACGCACGCCCTTCACCATCGCCGCGCTGGAGGCCGCCCGCGCAGCAGGCGCGCTGACTGCCGGGATCGCCTGTAACCCCGGCACAGCGCTTCTGGACGTGGCAGACCATGCCGTGCTGGTGGATACAGGCGCGGAAGTGCTGGCGGGATCGACCCGGATGAAGGCCGGGACTGCACAGAAAGCGGTGCTGAACATGATCTCGACGCAGATCATGGTGCGGCTGGGCCATGTGCATGACGGGATGATGGTCGATATGCGCGCACAGAACAACAAGCTGCGCCAGCGCGCCTGCGACATGGTGTGTCGGATCGCCGGGGTGGAGGCGAGTGCCGCGCGCGCGGCGCTTGAAACCTGCGACTGGCGGGTCAAGCCCGCCGCGCTGGTGGCGCTGGGCGCGACAGCGGATCAGGCAGATGCGGCGCTGGCGCGGGCGGATGGGGTGCTGCGCAGGGCGATGGCAGACATGTCGCGCCAATCCTGAACCGGCCCGCAAGCGACACGCGGTGTTTGCGCCATGCCCGGTTTGCGTAGAGCGCCGCTGACTGACCGACGATCAGTCAGCGGCACCTGATCTGGCCGTTTCAGCGCGCGGCCATCGTTGCGCGCACCCACCAGTCCAGCTCATCCAGCATCGCGTCAGCCGAATTGCCGATCGAGCCCTCGATATCCGCCAGCGGCTTGTTCTGCCCCCCGAGCGGGTGCACAGCGAAGAAATCGCTACCGCCGATATGAACCGCCGACCGGGTCGGGGCCATCTGCAATTCGATGCCGATGCTGCGCAAGTGTTCCGCCGCCCGCGTGCCGCCGACCGAGCCATAGCTCACAATGCCGAAAGCCTTGCGGTTCCATTCCACATAGGCCTGATCCAGCGCGTTTTTCAGCGCGCCTGTAATCGAGCGATTGTATTCGGGCGTCACGAAAATGAATCCGTCGAAACGCCCGATTGTGTCCTGCCATTTGCGCGCCGCAGGATCCTCGGAGGGCATCCAGGCATTCGAGGCCGCCTCATTGAACAGCGGAAGATCAAAGGCTTTCAGATCGACCAGCTCGACCTCCCAGTCACCGCGCGCTTTCGCACGGTCGGTGATCCAGTTGGCAGGGGTCTCGCCGAAGCGCGAATCGCGGGTGGTGCCAAGGATGACAGCAATGCGGGGGGGCGTGGACATGAGTTACTCCTGTTCTCTGTATGCTCTTACCTGTCCATCCGGCGTGGATTTGCAAAGCCCCCGGCAGCGCACAGCTGATGTGCGAAATTCCGGCCCCTGCACGCGGGCGCTTTCCATCAGCGCGCGGCTGGTCTATCTCTGGGGCAGCCCCCTGGACCAGAGCTGCAGATGAGCAAGTCAGACAACCCCGCCGACCCGTTCAAGAAAGCCCTGTCCGAGGCGACCCGGACCATGGCCGACGCGCCTGATCTGAGCGTGACCTATTCGGTTGACCCGCCGGGGCTGAGCGGCGACACGATGCGCCTGCCGCAGGTCACCCGCCGCCTGACCCGCGACGAGGTTCTGCTTGCGCGCGGCACCGCCGATACGCTTGCATTGCGCCACCGTTTCCATGATGCGGCCTGCCACGCGAAATACATGCCGCAGGGGCAGATGGCGCGCGATCTCTATCAGGCGATGGAGGAAGCCCGCTGCGAGGCCGTGGGTGGGCGCCACATGCCGGGCACGGCGAAGAATATCGATGCGCGCATCAGCCATGAGGCCGCGCGCAAGGGCTATGCGCAGATCCGCGACCGTCAGGACGCGCCGCTTTCGGTCGCCGCCAGCTACATGATCCGCCAGCTTGCCACGGGTCGCGACCTGCCCGAAGGCGCGGATCATGTGCTGGACCTGTGGCGCGGCTTCATCGAGGAACGCGCGGGCGAGACGCTTGAGACGCTGGATGATGTGCTGGCCGATCAGGGGGCTTTCGCGAAGCTGGCCCGCCAGATGATTTCCGATCTGGGCTATGGCGACCAGCTTGGCGATGACCCTGACGATCAGGGCGAAGAGGATGAGGGCAGCGAAGACGAGAGCGACGAGCAGCCCGAAGAGCCGGAAAACCCTGACAGCGAAGGTCAGGACGAGCAGTCTGACGAAGACAGCAGCGATGACAGCCCGGCGCAGGATGCGGCACAGGCCGATATGGCGTTCGACGAGGATGCCGAGGACGAAATGTCCGACGAGGCCCAGATGCCCGAGGCCGAAGCGCCGCTGGACCCGCCCCCCCCGCCTCCGCATTCGGAAGCAAGCGCCGATTACACGGTCTTTGCGACTGATTTCGATGAAGAGGTGCGCGCCGAGGATCTGGCCGAACCTGCCGAGCTGGAACGCCTGCGCGCTTATCTGGACCAGCAGCTTGAGCCGCTGAAAGGCGCGGTGTCGCGGCTGGCCAACAAGTTGCAGCGACGTTTGCAGGCGCAACAGAACCGGTCCTGGCTGTTCGATCTGGAAGAGGGCATTCTTGATGCGGGCCGGCTTGCGCGGGTGGTGGCGAACCCCACCACGCCGCTCAGTTTCAAGCAGGAAAAGGACACCGAGTTCCGCGATACAGTGGTGACGCTTCTGCTGGATAATTCTGGCTCGATGCGGGGGCGGCCGATCTCGATTGCCGCGATCTGCGCCGATGTTCTGGCCCGCACGCTCGAGCGCTGCAATGTCAAGGTCGAGATCCTCGGCTTCACCACCCGCGCCTGGAAGGGCGGGCAGTCGCGCGAGCGCTGGTTGCAGGAAGGCCGCGCCGCCCAGCCCGGACGGCTGAATGATCTGCGCCATATCATCTACAAACAGGCCGATGCGCCCTGGCGGCGCGTGCGGCCCAATCTGGGCCTGATGATGAAAGAGGGCCTGCTGAAGGAAAATATCGACGGCGAGGCGCTGGAATGGGCGCATCGCCGGATGGTGGCCCGGCCCGAAGCGCGCAAGATCCTGATGGTGATTTCCGATGGTGCGCCGGTGGACGATTCAACCCTGTCGGTCAATGCCGCGAATTTTCTGGAAAAGCATCTGCGCGATGTGATTGCGATGGTCGAGCGGCGCAAGGCGGTGGAATTGCTGGCCATCGGGATCGGGCATGATGTGACGCGCTATTACGAGCGCGCGGTCACGATCACCGATGTCGAGCAGCTGGCCGGCGCGATGACCGAGCAACTGGCGGCGCTTTTCGACAAGGATCCGCGCGCGCGGGCGCGGTTCGCCGGGATCAAGCGCGCGATCTAGTGCTCCGTAGCTGACGGAGTTTGCCGTCATGAAGGGCAAAGGGCAGCTATCGGGACCTTCCAGCGGTTCGCAGCAGTTGGGTGGCGACACCCGAAATTTGTGGCCACACCAACGTGACGGGTCCAGCCAGAGAGGATCAGGTGCGGCCCTGCGGCGCGTCACTTGATCTGGGCTGCAAACACCACTGCACTGTTGCAATATCTGGAGTGACAGGTTAGCCCGCTCTCTGGGCGTTGCCACGTCAACGCGAACCATTCTTTGCCGGTGCACCGGCCCCTGTTTGTAGGCCGAGATGACCAACCCTTCCGATACTAGTGCCAATCGCACGGCGCGTGAATGGCTTTCCGTACTCGCCAGATACCGTGATCCGTCGACCCGGCGCAGCCTGTTCGAGCTTGCGGTGACGCTTGTGCCGTTTCTTGCGCTTTGGGCGCTGGCATGGGCCGCACTGTCCGTCAGCCCGTGGCTGGCGCTGGCGGTGGGGGTCCTGAACGGGGGCTTTCTGGTTCGTATCTTCATCATCCAGCATGATTGCGGGCATGGCGCATTTCTGCGCAACCGCACCGCACAGGACTGGATCGGACGGATTCTGGGCGTGCTGACGCTGACGCCCTATGCCGTCTGGCGGCGCACCCATGCGATCCATCACGCCCATCATGGTGATCTGGACCATCGTGGCATCGGCGACGTGACCACCCTGACGGTCGCGGAATACCGCGCCCGCAGCCCCTTTGGCCGGTTCCTGTACCGGCTTTACCGACATCCGCTGGTGCTGTTCGTGCTGGGGCCAAGCTATCTTTTCATCCTGCAGAACCGCTTGCCCCTGGGGCTGATGAAACAGGGCTGGCGCTACTGGACATCGGCCATGGGCACCAATGCGATGATCGGCATTGCACTGGGGCTGATCGTCTGGTTCGGGGGGATCTGGCCGGTGCTGGTGATCTTCCTGCCCACCTCGGTGATTGCGGCAACAATCGGGGTCTGGCTGTTCTATGTTCAGCACCAGTTCGAGGAAACCCACTGGTCAAAAGGCGAGGACTGGGATCTGCACAATGCCGCGCTGAAAGGCAGCTCGCATTATGTGTTGCCCCAGCCGCTGCGCTGGCTGTCGGGCAATATCGGCATCCATCATGTGCATCACCTCTACAGTCGCATTCCCTTCTACCGGCTGCCCGAGGTCATTCGCCACCATGCAGAACTGGCTGATGTCCATCGGCTGACAATCTGTGATAGCCTCCGCACCCTCGGCCTGCATCTTTGGGACGAGGCGCAGGGCAAGCTGATTTCGATCGATGAGGCCGAGCAGCGCTACTGCCTCGCATGATTGCACAGACAAGCGCCACGCCTGCTTTTCATACGCGCGCGGCGGTCTGCGAAGATCAGGGTTTCTGCGCTCGCGGCCACGAACCGCTACCTGGCGAAAAGCTGGCAAGAACGATGCGGTTGGGCAGGCCCGATCCTGGTCCCGCCACTGGACGGGACCGCTGGGGCCGGGGGCAAGAGGGACATGGCGCATTCGGGGGCCCAGGATGGATAAAAACCACCATGACCGCCCGGAATGACACTGTGATCGGCACGCTGCACCTGCAGAAAACGCGGCGCGCACAACGCCCGCTCAGGGCTCAAAATGCCCGGAGGTTTTTCCGCGTCAGATAGAAAAAACTGCCATGTCGCGCGAAAACAGAATCCCGCTTCGCGCGTCGCGGCATGGGAAAGCAACAGATCAGAGCCGGGCGCGCGAATGCCGGTGCGTGCGATCCGCGCTCGGCATGGCGCGCAGTGCCGTCGCGCAGAAAGCGACCGGTTCAGACTATTGTTGCTGCAGCAGGATCCCCGAAATCGGCACCAGCTCGACCTGATCGAGTCGGCTGCCCTCGCGCCACATCGCGATCGCCTCCATCAGCACATCATTCGAGCCATCCCCGAACACGACCACCTGCCCCATCTGGCTGGCCTGAAACACCGCCCGGTCAAGGAAACGGCGCATGGTAAAGGCGCTGTCATTACCGGAATCGAGCACGCGGAAGACCTCGGCATGCGCAATTCCGGCGGCATCCGCTGCCCGCGCGGCCTGAGCCAGCCCGCCCGAGAAAGTCACCAGCCCATGCCCGTCCTCGGCCAGCAAGGGCAGCACGTCACTCAGCAACCCCGCATTGCGGGCAAAGCCTGACTGTGGCAGGTCGATCACCCCGACAGCGGTCGGCAGCGCGCTGAAATAGGCGCTGAAGGTCACATCCAGATCCGAGGCCGTGGCACCTGCGGGGATGGCGGTGGCAAGGATCAGCACTTCCTTGCCGTTCTCGCGATAGATCCCGGCGGCGTCCGGAGCGGTCGTGTCCAGCGGGTTGAGCGCGACAGTGAAGGGGAAATCCATTGCCGCCAGCGACCGGCGCATCGCCATCGGCAGACCGGGATCGCTGAGCACCAGCGCCATCCGCGCGCCAGTGCCGGACCCGTCATGCAGTGCATTGCGTTCCAGCGCTGTCGCATCCGCCGCGCCCGTTTCAGGCACGTCATTTTGCGCAACTGTTGTCGTGTCGCCTGTGCCGATCTGGGGCAGATTCGAGATGCGCTGCCCCGGCAAGGTGGCAGGCTGCGGCGCATCAAGGCTTGCCGCGTCGCTTTGTTCGGGTTCAGGGGCTGCGCTGGCGACAGGTGTGTCGGCATCAGGGGCAGGGGCGTCAGGGGCCAGCACCTGCGGCAATCCCGCGCTCCGCTCGGCCCAGGGCGCGGCCAGCAGGCCCGAGGGAAGCCGGGCTTGCGCGCGCTCCCTCTCCTGTCCAGGCGCGATCGGGGCCAGTTCCTCGGCCAGCTCTGCCGCATCGGCAGGATCATCCGGCAGCAAAGGGGCCTGTGCGATTTCTGCCAGCGTGCTGTCTTCGGGCGGGGCAGGGGCCTGCGCGTCCTCTGTGGGCAGCGTTTCTTCTGACGGTGTCGGGTCAGGCATGACCTCGACCGCCATTTCCGCGTCGGACGCTTCGGGCACCGGGGGGGCAGTTGCGATGATCTCTTCTGTCGGACTGATCCCGGTGGTTTCGCGATCAGCATCGATGTTTCCGGGCGCAACAGGATCCGGGGCTGATGTGCTGGTCTCGAATGTGCCGGGTTGTGGCGCTGTCGCCGGGGCGGGCGGATAGATCAGGCTTGCAACTGTGAAACCTGCGACCACGATGCCGGTTCCCACGCCAAGCCCTGCAAGAAGATAGCTGTTCACACCTGACCTCATGAGTTCCGCCGATTGCCGGCGCGCGCCTGTCCCGCACGTTTGCGCGGGATTCTCCCACAATTTGCGCTGCGGATCAAACAGATTGCCGGACCTGCCCTTGACCAGAGCCTGTCTGCACGGGCATGAAGGCGGGAACAAGCCAGATGGATATGAAAGCTGTGCAATGCTGCTCCTGATCGATAATTATGACAGCTTCACCTATAATCTTGTGCATTATTTCGGCGAATTGGGGGCCGATGTGGTGGTGCATCGCAATGATGCGCTGGATGTGCAGCAGGCGATGGGGCTGAACCCCTCGGCGATTGTGCTCTCGCCCGGTCCCTGCGACCCGGATCAGGCAGGGATCTGTCTGCCGCTGACCATGGCCGCTGCAGAGGCGCGGGTGCCTTTGCTGGGCGTTTGTCTGGGCCATCAGACCATCGGGCAGGCGTTTGGCGGCAAGGTCGTGCGCGCGCCCTCGATCGTGCATGGCAAGCTGGGGCAGATGCATCATGCGGGCGCAGGCGTGTTCCGGGGCCTGCCCTCGCCGCTTGCGGCCACGCGCTATCATTCGCTGGTGGTCGCGCGTGATAGTCTGCCGGACTGTCTGGAAATCACAAGCTGGCTGGAGGACGGGCTGATCATGGGGCTGCGGCATCGTGACTTGCCGATTGAAGGGGTGCAGTTTCATCCTGAAAGCATCCGGTCCGAGCATGGCCATGCGATGCTGCGCAATTTTCTGGATCAGGCAGCGGTGGTGGCATGATGGACGATCTGAAACCCCTGATCGGGCTTGCGGCCACGCGTTCGCTGACCCGCGCTGAAGCCGAGGCCGCGTTCAATCTGTTGTTCGAGGGGCAGGCCACGCCTGCGCAGACCGGCGGTTTTCTGATGGCGCTGCGCACGCGGGGCGAGACGGTGGATGAATACGCTGCCGCTGCGGCGGTGATGCGCGCGAAATGCGTGAAGGTGCGCGCGCC
>SKRP01000005.1 GCA_007118445.1 Natronohydrobacter sp. | reverse complement strand
GGGCATGGGCTGCATGGCCGCGCTCGATGCCGAGAAATTCCTGTCGGGCCACAGCTAACGCAGGATCGGCTCCAGCGGGTCATAGAGCGCGCGGCCATCCCAGGCCGCGTCGCCCCAGGCCAGTTCGGGCAGGCTGTCGGGCTTGTAGCGCAGGCCGCGCAATTCCGTTTCAGTGACGAAGCGCCTTGTGGTGACGACCCCGGCCGGGTCCACCCAATCCACTGCGATCTGGCCACCCGTGATTTCGGCGCGAAAATAGATATCGACCTGATGGAAACGGCTGGCCGGGTCGTGAAACTCATTCACCAGACAGGGCGCACCGACCGCGATCTGCAGCCCGCATTCCTCATGGAGTTCGCGTTGCAGGTTCTCCGGCAGGGATTGCCCGCGCTCGACCCCGCCGCCGGGCGCGCACCACAGATCGCTCTGGCCGTCGGGCCAGGCATTGACCAGCAGCAAACGGTTCTGGTGCAGGATCAGGGCGCGCACGGCCAATCGCGGTTTTGTCATGTGACCCTTCGTAATACTGGCGCAGACGCGCGCGTTTTCCTATATGTGACCCATGAAGACGATTTTGACAGCCCTGTTTCTAGCACCGGTGCCGGCCATGGCGGATTGCGTTGTTCTTTTGCACGGGCTGGCGCGCTCTGAGAACTCGATGCGCGTGATGGAAGAAGCGCTCAGCCTGCATGGCTACCGCGTCGTCAATCACGGCTATCCGTCGACTGCTGCACCGATCGCCGAGTTGATGGACCATGTCGGCATCGCAGTGGATCAATGCGGCGACGGGCCTGTCCATTTCGTGACCCATTCCATGGGCGGCATTCTGGCGCGCGGCTGGCTGGCGCGACAGCGTCCCGAGCAGATGGGCCGGGTCGTCATGCTCGCGCCGCCCAATCATGGCTCGGAACTGGTCGATTTCTTCTCGGATATCGAGGCATTTTCCTGGTTCAACGGGCCTGCCGGGCTGGAACTGGGAACCAGGACAGGGGCGACACCGCAATCCCTGCCCGAATTCACAAGCTATGAGCTGGGCATCATCGCGGGTGATATGTCACTGAACCCCTTGACCTCATCGCTGATCGAAGGGGCCGATGATGGCAAGGTTTCGGTCGAAAGCACGAAACTGGACGGGATGGACGACCATATCGTGCTGCCCGTCACCCATACATTCATGATGAACAATCCCGTCGTCATCGCGGAAACACTCGAATTTCTGCGCAATGGCGTGTTCGATCACGGCATGACCTTCGGCAATGCGCTGCGCAAACTGGGCAATCCGTAACCGGCCTCAGCGCAGAATACGGTTCACATGCCCCATCTTGCGCCCCGGACGCATCTCCGGCTTGCCATAGAGATGCACAGCCGCATTTTTCTCGCGCAGCAAGTCCGGCAGGCGTTCCAGATCAGCGCCGATCAGGTTTTCCATGACCACATCTGCATGACGCCCGCCATCGCCCAAGCCCAGCCCTGTGACCGCGCGGATATGTTGCTCGAACTGATCGACCGCGCAGCCATTCTGGGTCCAATGGCCGGAATTATGCACGCGCGGGGCGATCTCATTGACGATCAGTCCTGACCCGGTGACGAACAGCTCGACCCCCAGCACACCGACATAATCCAGCGCATTCACGATCCGCGCGGCGAGCAGCACCGCGTCGCTGCGCTGCGCGCCGCTCAGCCGGGCGGGCACGCGGGTTTCGCGCAGGATGCCGTCCTGATGCAGATTCTCGCCCGGATCAAAGGCCGCGACCTCGCCACTCAGCCCGCGCGCCACAATGACCGAGACCTCATGCGAGAAATCGACAAACCCTTCAAGGATCGCGGGCGCATCGGCCATCGCCTGCCACGCTGCCGGAATATCCGCAGCATTGTTCAGCCGCGCCTGCCCCTTGCCATCATAGCCCATGCGCCGGGTTTTCAGGATCGCAGGCAAGCCGAGCGCTGCAACCGCAGCTTCCAGATCGCCCTGCGAGTCCACAGGCATGAAAGGCGCGGTCTGCAGCCCCAGCCCCTGCAGGAATTCCTTTTCCAGCAACCGGTCCTGCGACACGGCAAGCGCCTGTCGGCCCGGACGGATCGGGCGCAGAGGCTCCAGCAGATCAAGCGTCGCGGTGGGGATATTCTCGAATTCGAAAGTGATCACATCGACATTTGCTGCGAAATCGCGCAGCGCGGCCTGATCTTCCCACGGGGCGGTGGTGACGCTTTCGGCCACCTGGCCCGCAGGCGGGTTGGCCGCAGGGTCGAAGATATGGCAGCGATAGCCCAGCCTGGACGCCGCGACCGAAAGCATCCGCCCCAGCTGCCCGCCGCCCAGAATGCCGATCACGCGGCCTGCAGCCAGAGGTTCAGTCATCGCGCGGCTCCTGCGGGATCGAGGCGGAGAGATCCGCGCGCCATTGCTCCAGCCGCGCGGCCAGTTCTGCATCCTGCAGCGCGAGTATGCCTGCCGCCATCAACCCGGCATTGGCCGCGCCCGCGGCACCGATGGCCATGGTCGCAACCGGATAGCCGCGCGGCATCTGCAGGATGGAATAGAGACTGTCCATCCCTGACAGCGCCCTGGTCTGCACCGGCACCCCGATCACCGGCAATCGTGTTTTCGACGCCATCATCCCCGGCAGATGCGCCGCCCCGCCTGCGCCTGCAATGATCACCTGCAACCCGCGCCCTACAGCATCGCGGCCATATTCCCATAACCGGTCCGGCGTGCGATGGGCGGACACGATGCGGGCCTCATAGGGCACGGCCAGGCTGTCCAGCATGTCAGCGGCTTCGCGCATGGTCGGCCAGTCGGATTGACTGCCCATGATGATCCCTACCCTGATCTCGCTCATCCTGCCCCTCTTGGCCCGTTTCGCGTGCACTATAGCGCGGCCCTGTGCAGGCGCAATTCCATCAGGCGATGATATCGGGGGTCAGTTCATCCTCGATCCGCGCGATCTGGTCTTTCAGGCGCAGTTTTTCCTTTTTCAGCCGCTGAATTGTCAGCTGCGCGGCGGGGCCCTGTTCCTGAAGCGCATTGATCGCTTCGTCCAGATCCCGGTGCTTCTGGCGCAGAACTTCCAGTTTCACGCGCAGCACATCTTCATGGTTCAGTTCCTGGGGCGAATTCATCGGTATGATTCTGCTCTTGTCTGATTGTCCTGACCATAGCTTCATTTTGCGTATCGCAAAAGCTTTCGATACATCATGAACCAGGTCTTTGCACTTGCGATTACGCAGACTGCCCCCATATTTCACTCATATGGTCGCCGCAGACGGGGCCAGCAGCAACGTCGCTTATCTGAAAGGGCCAAGCTGATGACGAAACTTCATTTTCCGACGCATCCCCTGTTATTGGGATTTGATCGGCTGGAGCGGCTTGTCGAACAGACCGCGCGTGCGGGAACAGATGGCTATCCGCCGTTCAATATCGAGGTGACCGGACAGAACAGCTTCCGCATCACACTGGCCCTGGCCGGTTTCAGCGAGGAGGATCTGTCGATCACCATCGAGAAGCGCCAGCTTCTGGTGCGCGGACAGCAATCCGATACCGACAAGGATGCGCGGGTCTTTCTGCATCGCGGGATCGCAGCACGGCAATTCCAGCGCGTTTTCGCCCTTGCCGAAGGCGTGGATGTGATCCGTGCCGTATTGATCGACGGTTTGTTGCATATCGACCTGATGCGCAAGGAACCCGAAGACACTGTGCAAACCATAACGATTAACCGCGAATGACGAAAGGTGAGAATATGGACAGCAAATTCCCGATCCCGAACCCCGACCGCCCCATCGCCTATGTGCGGCCGGTCAAGGCGAGCGAATTGCCCGAAGAGATCCGCGCGCAGCTGCAGGGCGTGCAGGAACTCTATGCGATCCATCACGAAGAAGGTGAGCGGCTGGCGCTGGTCACGGACCGGACAGCGGCTTTCGTAATGGCGCGGCAGAATGATTTCGAACCTGTCAGCGTGCATTGACGTCGCCTGGCACCCCCGGAAGGGGTGGTCGCGATCAATATGCTGCCACATGTCTGGTTCGCCGCTGCAGGACGGGCGAGGCAATATTGCAGGTTAATATGGCTTGTGCATGCGTTGCCCGTTCAAAGTGGATGCGCGGCAGAAAAATGACGCCTTATGATGTAGATGGGGCATATGAATGCGCGTCTGAGCGATTCGCAATAAACTTCCAAACCACAAGTATATGTTTTTAAACATATATTTATGAAAAAATGCAAGGTGGGTCAATTGCATGCACATCAGGCACCATAACCATGCACAGGCATGGCAAACCCCAAAACCAAGACAAAGGCCCGCATGATGCGGGCCCTCGGTCTTCGCGATGATCGCTCGATTACTCCCTTGAGGAGGTCTTCCGTCTCGTGGTGTACGTCTTGCGTCCCTTCCCGATAACCTACGACATCCTGCCCTGATCAAAGTGGTTTCGATAGTTCGGCATGGTGAATGGAGAATAGCCAGCGTCAGGCTTTGCCCGCACTGACGCCCGATCAGGATCACGCGCGATGACGCGCCGCTCATAATGGGTGGATGGGGCGATTTGCAGCGTTCTGCACATCGGCATTCGCCATTGGGCTCGAAGCAATGGTGCCTTCAATGACCCAGCCCCAAACTGCCCTCCGGTAAACCCGGGGTGGTTCACTGGCAGCCCAAACCGCAGGATCAACGGGCGCGCCTGCTTTACGATTTCGTTCCGGCTGTTGACCGAGACCTGCTATCGCAGCCGGAAATCGGCCTGATCGCCCTGTCCCTGATCCGAGATGAAGCGCAGCGTGTCATCGTCGCGCAGCACAAGCTGGCAATTATACGGATCGCCGCCAGAGCCCCATTCCAGCGTGCGGCAGAAATACCCGTTGCGCCATTCCCATTGTCCGCCAACCTGCCGGCCGAACCCTCGCCCGGCTATTTCGCCCTGCGGCAGAACCTGCAGACGCACAGCAAAGCGGGTCAACTCTGCGCCTTCGACAAGCGCGCGGAAATTGGCCTCTTCGCGCACAGGTTGAAAATCCGCCCAGGCCGGGCTTGCCAGTGTGATCCCGGCGGCGAGTATAGCTAAAAGATGTGTCATGGTCCCCTCCAGTTCTCGGCAATCCCAGATGTTACGCCCGCTGGACGTAAACAGATTACTCCCGAACCCGGCAGAGAGTTTCACATCGGCAAAATCCTGCGCATCCCCGCCGATCAGAGCCCCAGCACATCCAGCATGGAATATTCACCCGGCCCCTGCCCTTCCAGCCACAGCGCGGCCTTCAGCGCGCCGCGCGCGAACAGCGCCCGGTCCGAGGCCACATGGCGCAGCGTGATCCGCTCACCCGCGCCCGCGAAGATCACATCATGTTCGCCGATGAAATCCCCGCCCCGGATCGCATGAAAGCCGATCGCACCACCAACCCGCGCCCCGGTGATCCCATCGCGCCCCCGATCCGCCACATCCGACAGCGCCACCCCGCGCCCGGCAGCCGCAGCCTCGCCCAGCATCAGCGCGGTGCCCGAGGGCGCATCGACCTTGTGGCGGTGATGCGCCTCCACGATCTCGATATCGTAATCGGCACCCAGCGCCGCCGCGACCTGCTGCGTCAACGTGACCAGCAGATTGACGCCGAGGCTCATATTGCCCGCGCGCACGATCCGGCCCGTCTGTCCCGCCTGCGCAATCTCTGCCAGATCCGCGTCGGAAAACCCGGTCGTGCCGATCACATGTGCCACACCTGCTGCCGCCGCCGCCTGCGCCAGTGCCACAGTGACCGCAGGCGAGGTGAAATCGATGATCACGTCACTCGCCGCCAGCGCGACCGCCACATCATCCGTCACCACAACCCCGCGCGCCGCCCCGCCCATCGCCTGCCCCAGATCGCGCCCGATCCAGTCATGGCCTGCGCGCTCGACCGCGCCCGACAGCGTGGCCTGATCGCTCTCATCGATCAGCCGAACCAGCATCTGCCCCATGCGCCCCGACGCGCCCATCACTGCCATCCGCATGTCCCGACCCCTTTCGCACAGTCACTTTTCCGCGTCTCGCATATCGGGGCCGCCGGAAAATGGCAAAGCCTCGTTGCGCGGGGGCGCGGACTCCCCTACATCTGGCGTATGGGAAATCGCAGATTTGATACCAATCAGGGCCCGTCGCAGCGCCAGTTGCGCGTGGGCGAATTGATCCGCCGCGAACTGGCAGATGTGCTGTCGCGCGGCGATGTGCATGACGACGATCTGTCGCGCGTGCCGATCACGGTCAGCGAAGTGCGCGCCTCGCCTGATCTGAAGATCGCGACCGCCTATATCATGCCGCTGGGCGGACAGGGCCAGAAAGAGGCGCTGGCAGCCCTGCGCCGCAACAAGGCCGAGCTGCGACATCTGATCTCGCGCGGGCTGACGCTGAAATACGCGCCGGACCTGCGCTTTCAGCTGGATGAGACATTCGACCGCATGGATGAAACCCGGCGGCTGTTTGAGGATGCGCGCGTGCAGCGCGATCTTGCATCGGGGCAGACAGGCGATGCGACGGACAGCTAGAATTGCCGCCTGTCTTGTGCTTGTGTTCAGCGCGGCCGGGGCGAAGGCCGATTGCACCCGCACAGACTATCGCGACAAGAGTTTCACCTATTGCGAGGCTCGGGCAGGCGACGATATCCGCTTGTTCCTGTTTGCCAATGAAACCAAGGTCTATGGCAATTTCCGCAATATCAATGAGGCGCTGGCGCAGGACGGCCAGAAGCTGGCCTTCGCAATGAATGGCAGCATGTATCACCCGGATCGCAGCCCTGTGGGGCTGTATATCGAAGCGGGTGAAGAGGTCTCGCGCATTGTCACATCGGAAGGGCCGGGCAATTTCGGGCTGCTGCCAAATGGCGTCTTCTGTATCGAGGACGCCCGCTTCACCCTGATCGAAACCCTGCGCTTCAATGCGGATCGCCCCGACTGCCGCCATGCTGCGCAATCCGGTCCGATGCTGGTCATTGATGGCGACTATCACCCGCGCTTCCTGCCCGATTCGGACTCGCGGCTGATCCGGAACGGGGTCGGTGTCTCTGCCGACGGGACGCGCGCGTTTTTTGTCATCGCCAACACGCCGGTCAATTTCCATGAATTCGCGCGCTTCTTCCGCGAATATCTGGCGGTGCCGCAAGCGCTGTATATTGATGGCAATGTCTCGCGGCTCCATGCCCCGAACTTGCGGCGGTCGGACTGGGGCACGCTTCTGGGGCCGATCGTGGGCAAGGTGGTTGACGCCCGCCCGCCCTCGAATTAGCACGCGCCATCGCAATTCAGGGGGCGAGAGATGGGACGCAAGCGCAAGGGCCGCGCGATTTCGGGCTGGCTGGTGGTGGACAAGCCTGCGGGCGTGACCTCGACCGCGGTGGTGAACAAGGTCCGCTGGGCGCTGCAGGCGCAGAAGGCAGGCCATGCCGGAACGCTCGACCCCGAAGCGACCGGCGTGCTGGCCGTGGCCTTGGGCGAGGCGACAAAGACCGTCCCCTACATCACCGATGCGCTGAAATGCTACCGTTTCATGGTGCGGCTGGGTCAGGCCACAAGCACGGATGATACCGAGGGGACTGTCATCGCTGAGAGCGCCGCGCGGCCCACGGATGCGGAAATCGCGACCGCCCTCGCCCCGTTTCGTGGCGAGATCATGCAGGTGCCGCCGCAATTCTCGGCGGTCAAGATCGATGGCGAACGCGCCTATGACATCGCCCGCGCGGGCGAGGCGATGGAACTTGCCGCCCGCCCGCTCTGGGTCGAGTCGCTGGAAATGATCGCCCGTCCTGACGCGGATCATGTCGAGCTGGAAATGGTCTGCGGCAAAGGCGGCTATGTCCGTTCCATCGCGCGGGACTTGGGCGCGGCGCTTGGCTGTCACGGCCATGTCGCATGGCTGCGCCGCACCTGGTCCGGCCCGTTTGACGCGAGTGACGGGCTGAGCATGGAACAGATCGAGGCGCTGGCCCAGTCGCCCGAGCTCGACACCCATCTGCGCCCGCTGGAACAGGGCCTTGCCGATCTGCCCGAACTGCCCGCGACACCGGAAGGGGCCGCAAAGATGCGCAATGGCAATCCCGGCATGGTTCTGGCCGCGACTGTCGATTATGGCGATGAAGCATGGGCCAGCTATCAGGGCCGCGCGGTCGCGGTCGGCATCTACAAGGCAGGCGAATTGCACCCCAGCCGCGTGTTCAACCAAGCCTGATGGAGGGCGCGCAGGTCATCACCCGCAGCCATGTGAAGGGCGATGCACCTTCCGTCGCCGTCTACTCGTCCTGTGAACGCTATCGCTATCTGCTGACGCGCGAATGGGCGCCCGATCAGGGCCGTGCGCTGTTTGTCATGCTCAACCCTTCAACTGCGACCGAAGTGCAGAACGACCCCACGGTCGAGCGCTGCGAACGCCGCGCCCGCGCGCTTGGCTTCGGCGCGTTCCGGGTCTGCAACATCTTCGCCTATCGCGCCACCGATCCGCGTGTGATGCGGGCGGCGGCCGATCCGACAGGCCCGCTCAATGACCGCGCGATCCGCGACAGCGCCCCATGGGCCGATCAGATCATCTGCGCATGGGGCACGCATGGCGCGCATCTGGGGCGCGGCCCACAAGTCGAAGCGCTGCTACGCGCTACCGGACTGCCACTCTGGCATCTGGGGCTCAGCAAGGCGGGCCATCCCAAACACCCGCTCTATATCGGCTACTCCGTTCAGCCGGTTCGCTGGGATTAACGCAGGAAAGCGTCCCGAAACCCCATCTGGCGCACAGTAGACAGCGCCGCATGGGCCCCGTTTGCTGACGCGAAGGGCCCCACTGTCACCACATCCAGCCCGCGTGAGCGGTGGATGCGCGCAGGCATCCCGGCATTGTGCAGGCGCGCGCGCAGCCGTGTGGCATTCGAGGGCACGGCAAAACTGCCGACCTGCACATTGCGCCCGCCGCGTGTCGCAGGGCTGGCTGCGACCTGTCTGGGCGGGGTTGCGCGCGGGGCGGCTGTTGCTTCCGCTCCTCTGTCCAGACGCGGGTCAATGAACAAAGACGGGCTGGTCACGCAGCGCACCAAAGGCCGCCCGAGCAAAGTATCCACCAATTGTCCATAGGGCGCGCTGGCCGGGCAATCCGGATGCCGCCCCGATGCATCGGCACGCGGCTGGCGCTGACGGGGCTGACTTGCGCGCGGAGCAGGGGCAGCGGCGCGGCGTGGCTGGGTTTGCGCGGCGGGACGCGGCGGGGCCGGTGCCGGTGCCGTCGCCACCGGGGCCGAGGCAACGGGTGCAGGTGCGGGTTCTGGTGCAGGCGCGGGCTCGGCAGCGGTTTCGGCAGCCGTTTCGGTCTGCGCGACGGCCTCTGCCTCGGCAGCCGTATCGGGCGTTGGCTCTGTTGCAGGGGCCGCAAATTCGGTCGGGGTTTCGCCACAGACTGGCATCCGGTCCGGACCATAACGCGGGATCCATGTCACCTGCCCGCCAAAGGTCGAGCGCAGAAAGACACATCCCTGGCTGTCGGTGAATTCGCGCCCTTCAAAATCGGCAGGGGGCAGTTCGGCTGGTCCATTGGCCGACTGGGCATGGCCCATCGTCAGACCGGACAGCAATAATCCAAGCGCCAACGCCAGATGCTTCATGACAACCCCCTGAAAACAGCCCGGTAACAATGGCGCTGACGAGGGGGCTTGTAAACCCGATTCGGCGAGGCCCCTACTCTATTGTGTGCCAAAGATGCGATCACCCGCATCCCCTAGCCCTGGCACGATATACCCCTTTTCATTCAGATGGCTGTCGAGCGAGGCTGTCACAATTCGCACATCGGGGTGTTCGCGGGCCATGCATGCCACACCTTCGGGCGCGGCCAGCAGACAGATCAGCGTGATATCCGTCGCCCCGGCCGCTTTCAGCAGCGTCACCGCCGCCGCCGAGCTGTTGCCCGTGGCCAGCATCGGATCGACCGCGATCACCAGCCGCCCCGAGATTTCAGGCGGCAGCTTGCAGTAATATTGCACAGGCTTGAGCGTTTCCTCGTCGCGGTAGAGGCCCACAAACCCCACTTTCGCCGT
>SKRP01000193.1 GCA_007118445.1 Natronohydrobacter sp. | reverse complement strand
TTTGCCGGTCTGCGCGCCCGGAAGACCGGGACGGTTCGCTCTTCGAGAGCGCTTGGCAAACCGCCCGACCGGGATGCCCCGGCGCTGATGCGCGCCGTCCGGCACGGCCCTCAAGGTCAGTCGCGACGATAGCGCGAGGCGGGCCGGCCCGCGCGTCCCGGCAGGATCAGCAGATCGCCCGAGCGCTGTGCCATGGACAGATGCGCCCCCACATCGGCAAGGTCCAGCGGCAGGATGGCCCCGCCCGGACAGGCCATCCGGGTCGCGGAAATCTGCCCGGCCGGTTGCAGCGGGCCGTTGAACATGTTGCAGCCGTCATGGCCGCTGATCTGGTTGCCTGCGATTTCGAAAAACGGTGGCCGCGCGCGTTCGGCAGGGCGATAGGCTTCGCCGCCGATCCCGATCAGCGTCCACCGGCCCTCAAGCGCGTCGGCAGATGGCGCGCCATCGCTGGTGGAAACCGGCTGCGGCTGTGCGGGTTGAACCGCGACCGATGCGCCAGCACCCGCGCTCTCTATGCCCGGTGAAGTCCCGGAATTCGAGCCGCCTTCGTGATTGGTCCCGGCGACACCGGAACCCGTGCCGCTGCTGCCCGCAGGCGGTGTGCCTGCCGTGGTGACACCCGGCGTCGTCTGGGTGGCAGGGGCCTGCATGCAGGCCGTCAGCAGGCCTGTCCCGAGAATGATGATCGCATACTTGATCATGAAAATCGCCTCCAGTATCTCGAATAAAGTGTGTGGCATCGTGATCGACCCTGACAGGCCGGCAGGTTGATCGGGGCAGGGGCCTGCAGTCGCGCTCGCTGGCCGGACCAGTTGTCACGCCCGGATCGAAAGGCAAGGGCCGCGCCGGTGGAACGGGTCATGCAGGGCGCTGGTGGCCGCCAGCTCCGGGGCGGTGCTGCGAGCGACCTGCAAGACGCGTCCGGCCCTGCCATCGCCATCAGCCTGCCAAGTGATATCTGAACCCATTCCAAACCCGGCATCGCCAATGAAACACCCCTGTTCTTTTCCCGGTTATTGTCCCCGTCCCGCAGCCGCAGGATGACAGGCGCATCTGTCAGAGGCGCTGCCCGTTCTTCCACCATGCCTCATGCGCCCCATGATTGTCGAGCGCCCGAGCCTTGATCAGGGTTTGATTCTGTTTTAACGTCCCTTAAGAATTTCATTCTCATGGGGGTTTAGGTGACATGTCAATAAATCGCGTAGAAAAACTCTGTGTGCTGCAGAGGCTTCCTGCGGGGGGGCGGTCAGGTTCCGGCGCGTCTCGCCCAGCGACACTGGGCCGGGCCGTCGGTATCGCGATGGCCGCGACCCTCATGCTCGGGGCCGGCGGCACTTTAGCGCCGGTCAGCGCAGGCGGTATCGAACGCTACTCACTGCGTGATGCACCTGCCTCCCGCAGTGAGTCGCGTACAACGGCGACCAGTCGTGGCTGGGTGAACCCGCTTGCTGCGCCCGATGAAAGCATGATCGGGACTGCGCTTCGGGGTCCGGCTGAACAGTCCGGGGCCCGGACAAGTGATGGCACTGTCACAGGCACGGACGCGCGCGCTTTCGGGTCTTTCGGCATCCCTTATACCTCGACCCGTGTCCAGCTTGGTCGGGGCCGGAACCTTCATGACACCAAGCAACTGGTGGCCTCTTATCCCTACCGGACCGCTGGCAAACTGTTCTTCACCGTGCCCGGTTGGGGGCGCACCCATTGCAGTGCCAGCGTGATCGAGCGCGGCATTATTGTCACGGCAGCCCATTGCGTCGCGGGTTTCGGCGCTGGATCGGGGAATTTTTACGAGGATTTCTTCTTCGTGCCGTCCTTCCAGCGGATCGGCAGCGGCCCGATACGTCCCTATTCATTCTGGAGAGCGGATGATATCATTGTCCCCACCGTCTGGATGGAGGGAACTGATCCAGGGTGTGGTGCCGCCCGGAGCAACGATATCGCGGTTCTGGCACTGCAGTTCCGCAGAGATCGGGCCATCGGTGATGTCGTGGGCAGCATGGACTACGGCTGGAATGACTATTCCTTCGTCAGTTCAAGCCGCACCGGAGACTTGTTGACCGCAGCGGTCACGTCGCTCGGATATCCCGGTATCCTGGATCGCGGTAATGCCATGCAGCGTGTCGATGGACCGACCTATCCTGTGGACCTGTGCAATGATACTGTTGTGAACTACTGGCAGGGCAGCAATGTTGGCGGCGGTGCCTCGGGTGGTCCGCTGGTGGTGAATTTCGGTCCGCGCTCGGCACGGCTTTCCGGCGGGGCCCAGCCGGGTACCGACCCGGTCATGGCGGTGGTTGGTGTCACATCCTGGGGCGCAGTTGATCCCAATGCGCCGAAAGATAACTATGCCACGCGCTTCGGGCAGAACTCGGTCTTTTCTGGGGACGATTACGGCGGCTATGGTGCCGGCAATATCGGCGCGCTGATCAATCATGTCTGCACGCAGGTCGGTTCTGAATACTGCTGGTAAGTCATCGCTGTATTTCGCGGTATGAATGAGCGTGATACCGGCCCTCAGCTCGCGCTGCGGGCCGGTTTTTTTATGTTCCGCAGGGTCGGAAATCACAGCCAGGGGCGGCAAAGAGGTC
>SKRP01000220.1 GCA_007118445.1 Natronohydrobacter sp. | reverse complement strand
ATGATAGGCTGCCTGAATGCCGATGTCGATCAGCTGACAGGCGGTGCGCTGCAAGGCGACCTCTGCCGGGCTGCGCAGACGCTGCATGCGGTCAATGATGCCATTCTCTGATTGAAACGCCGCCGATGGCAAAAGCGCGCGCAAGCCTGCGAAAAAGGGTTCCGATGTCCGGTCGCCGATCAGCCCGATGCTGCCGCGTGCGAAGCCTGCCTCCCGCAGTAAAGATGCAGCGCCCTCGACGGTCTTTTGCAGAGATGAGCCAGGAATATTGGCATATTCGCGGCCAATCGCACCGACCTGAAGGATGCGCTCGACCAGCAGGGGCTCACCGCCCGGTGGCAGGATCACTGATTGGGTGAAGAAGGAAACAAGGGTTAGTGGTTTGTCGCTGTCGGTGGGGATGATCAGCACGCCTTCGCGCATCCAGTCACAGGCATAGCGCAGATAGGGATTGGATGTATGAAACCAGCCGACCATATCGGTATGGATGACAAGCGCATCATGTCCTGCGAGAACAGCCTCGCGCCGGATACGGCGCAAGCGCTCTGCAAATTCCCCTTCCGGCAGCGGGGGGGCCGGGATGAAGTCGAAATCGGGTTCGAAATCGGCGAGCAGTGCCTCGACAGATCCTGTTCGATCCGGTCGGTGTATCTGGGTCATGTCTTCTGTCTTTCTGTGGGGAATTGTCAGGATCAACGTCCACGCACGAACGGCACCAGCCGCTGAACGATGATCAAGGTCAGGATGGTTGCCGCGATCAGCAGGCCGGAGATGGCGCCAACCCGCGCATCAAGGGATTCCTCGATCATGGCGAACATGCGCAGCGGCAGGACCGTGGTGCGCGGATCGGCCAGGAACAGGGTGACGGAGACATTGTCCATCGACTGCATGAAGACGAGAAATCCGCCCGCCAGGACACCGGGTATGAGTGCGGGCATGGTCACGCGCGCGAAGGTGCGCACCCGCCCGGCGCCCAGCGTGGTTGAGGCTTCGGCGAGACTGGGGTCGATCTGCTGGGCGACGGCCAAGGATGTGCGATACATCAAAGGGGCAAAAACGACGATATGCCCGGCGACCACAAACCCATAAGCAGGGCTGAGGCCAAGATTGCTGATCACCAGCAAAGCGGCCAGAGCATAGACAAGGCTCGGCAGGACCAAGGGCGACAGCAGGATCGGCTCCAGCGCCGTCGCAGAGCGCGCGCGCATCCGCGACAACCCATAGGCGGCCGGTGCGGCCACAAGGGCCGCGCCCAGCGTCGTCCATGCTGCGATGCTCAGCGAGTTCCAGGCCGCAATGTGGATTTGCGACGACTGCACGGGGTCAATCAGCGCGCGATACCAGCGCAGGCTGTAACCTTGTGGCGGAAAGCGCAGGGTTGCCCCGTCGGTAAAGGACATCAGCACGGCGATCCCGATCGGGGCAATCATGTAGAACAGCGCAAAGCCGCCAAAGCCCAGAACAAACAGCCAATAACCGGCATCCAGAAGTCGTTCACGCAGATCACGCATAGGCTGCAAGCCTCCGGTGGCGGGCCAGCAGCGTCAGCGCGATCATCACCGCGCCGGTCGATACCAGCAGAAGAAAGGAAATCGCCGCCGCCATCGGCCATTGAAACAGGATGCCCACTTCGCGATAGACAAATTGCGGCATGTAGATCAGACGTGCCCCGCCGATAACTGAATGGGTGACGAAAGATGTGGTTGCGCTGGCAAAGACCAGCACCCAGCCCGCGAAGATTGCGGGCGTCATCATCGGCAGCAGCACAGTCAGAAAACTGCGCCAGCGCGCAGCACCCAGCACTTCAGCCGCATCGACAAGGCGGCGATCCGCTGTCGCCAGCACCGCGATGATCGGCAGCACCAGAAGCGGCAACTCGATCTGCGTCAGCGCCATGATCAGCCCGGTTTCCGTGAACAGCAGCGAAAACGGGCGCGACGACAGGCCCAGTTCCACCATCGACTGGCTGATCGGCCCGTTGCGGCCCAGAATAACAATCCACGCGAAAGTGCGCACAACATTGCTGGTCAGCATCGGCAGCAAGGTTGCGATCAGGATGACCGTGCGCCAGCGCGGACCGGCATGCCAGTACATCAACGCAATCGGCACCCCCAGCAAAGTGACCGCCGCCACCACCTTGAAACCAAGGAAAATGGTGTTCCAGAGCACGCCCACCGCGAAACTGTCATCCAGAAACTGGCGGTAATTCGTAAGCGAGATTTGCCCGTCCGGCCCGGTGATGCTGGCCACCGCCAGCACCCCGAGCGGCGCGAGAAAACACAGCACCATCATGACCATCATCGGCAGAATGAAGGCCGTGCCACCTTGCCTGAGCATTTCAGAGGTTCCTCACATTGCCACGACGCGGTCAAACTCCGCTGTCCATTCGGCGCGATTGCGGTTGATCGCGGCCCAATCGGGATAGACGGCATTGGCCAGCGTCTCTGGTGTCACGAATTCGCGGATCAGGTCAGTGAAGGGCACTTCGGAATTGGTGGGCACATAGCCTGTGGGTGGTTCGGCCAACTGGCTTTGCGCTGCGGTCGAAATGGCCGCATCCATATAGGCATAGACCGCATCAGGGTTTGATGCGCCTT
>SKRP01000130.1 GCA_007118445.1 Natronohydrobacter sp. | reverse complement strand
CTGACCGGGATTGGCCATCGGCACATCGGCGGGCAGCAGGTAATTGCGCCCGTCGATCTCGACCCCGTGACCGGCGAAGAAGAACACCACCTCATCGCCGGGGCTGATCCGGTTGGCCAGCCGCGCAAGGCTGGTGGCCATTTCCAGCTGATCGGCATCCAGCACCAGATCGGTCTGGAAGCCGACCTGTTCCAGCGTCGCGGCAATCGCCATCGCATCATTGCGCGCCTTCAGCAGGGGCGCGACATGGGTGTAATCGTCGATGCCGATGATCAGCGCATGGCGGTTTGCTGCGAAGGCGGGCAGCGCGAGGAACAGGGCCAGAAACGGCACGAGCATCAGACGCAGCAGGCGCGCGGTGCCAACCAGTTCACCTGCACCCGAGACCCGCAGGATGGGGGCGGTGCGTAACGCCATCTGCGCTATGTGTCGGGCCGTCATGCTGCGGGCGCTCGCAGCGGCAGCGATAAACCTCCCACATTGCTGACCCCGGTGGCCGGGGCGGTCGGTTTGTGCTGATAGCCCGCGCGCAGTCTTCATGCCTTGATCAAAATCGCCGTATTCCAGCTGAATTGATACAGGAATTCCCGCAAGAAAGCGATGAAAAAGCCTTCCCGAGCATGGGGCGGGTTTTCCCCGTCGCAGGACGCTGGGCCGCGACCCTCTTGGCGGGGGCGTGCGTCAGCGTTCCTTGCGGCTTTGGCTCAGGAAATCCTTTGCCGGAGTGTCATGCGCCAAGATCGGCCAGTTCGGCGGCGATATCCTCATCCAGCGGGCAGGCGGTGCTTTTCAGCAAAAACCCCAGCGTCAGATACATGCCGGCCGTGGCCATCAGATCGAGGATCCCCTTGCGCCCGATCTGGGCTTCCAGCCCCGCCATCTGCGCAGGCTGCAGGTGCGCATGATCCCAGAGCGCATCGACCGCGCCCGCAAGCTGCGCATCTTCCGGGGTCATTGCGGCCAGCGGCCCGCGCAGGCTGCGGATGCGGTCCGGATCAAGCCCGGCCTTCAGCCCGCGCAGAACATGCTGATCCCATTCATACTGTGACCCCAGCCGATGCGCGAGGCGCAGGATGACCACTTCGGCGCGCAGCTTGCCCAGCGCTGTATGCGTCACGATATGCTGGCGCAGCCCGGACCATGCGCGCAGCAAATCCGGGTGATGCGCCATGACGCGGTAGACATTCAGCTGTCCGGCAAAGCCTGCGCGCATATCGGCGATCTCGGCGGGCCATTCAGCGTCGCTCAGGGGCGCGAAACTCATGCGCCCAGCGCCGCATCGACAGCATCCGCCAGCCGCGACGTGATCTCGGCCAGATCCGCCTCGGTCGCGATGAAGGGCGGGGCGAGCAGGACATGGTCGCCGCGCACCCCGTCAATCGTGCCGCCCATCGGATAGACCATCAGCCCACGCGCCATCGCTTCGGCCTTGATCCTTGCATGAAGCTTGCGCGCCGGATCGAAAGGCGCTTTCGTGTCGCGATCCGCCACCAGTTCAATGGCCTGAAACAGCCCGCGCCCGCGAATATCGCCGATATGGGGGTGCTGGCCGAAATGAGCGTGCAGCTGGCGGGTCAGCACTGCGCCCATATCCTGCACATTGGCCAGCAGATTATCGCGGGCGATGATCTTCTGCACGGCCAGCCCGGCGGCAGCGGCCATGGGATGGCCCATATAGGTATGGCCATGCTGGAAAAAGCCCGAGCCATTGGCGAATGCATCATGGATTTTCCGGCTTAGCAGGGTCGCGCCGATGGGCTGATAGCCGCCCCCCAGACCCTTGGCGATGGTCAGCAGATCCGGCGCGATCCCGTCATATTCGCAGGCATAGCGGGTGCCGGTGCGTCCCATGCCGCACATGACTTCGTCAAGGATCAGCAAAACGCCGTAGCGGTCGCAGATCGCGCGGATGCGCCTGAAGTAATCCGCCACAGCAGGCACTGCACCGGCCGTCGCGCCCACAACTGGTTCAGCGATGAAGGCCGCGACAGTATCCGGCCCCAGTTCGAGGATCTTCGCCTCCAGCTCGCCTGCGGCGCGGGCCGCGTAATCTGCGTCCGACTCGTCGTCCTGTTGTTCGCGATAGGCGAAACAGGGCGCGATGTGATGCGCCTGCATCAGAAGCGGTTTGAACTGCGCACGGCGCCATTCATTGCCCCCGGCGGCCAGCGCGCCCAGCGTGTTGCCGTGATAGCTTTGCCGCCGCGCGATGACATGCCGCCGCTGGGGCCGTCCGGTCTCGGTGAAATATTGCCGCGCCATTTTCAGCGCGGCCTCGACGGCCTCGGATCCGCCAGAGAGCAGATAGACATGGCTCAGCCCCTCTGGCGCACCAGTGATCAGCGTATCGGCCAGCTCTTCGGCGATTTCGGTGGTGAAGAACCCGGTATGGGCATAGGCCAGCTTGTCGAGCTGGTCATGCAGCGCCGCGATCACCTCGGGATGCGCGGGGCCAAGGCAGGATACGGCCGCGCCGCCTGATGCGTCGATATAGCTTTTGCCATCCTTGTCCGTGAAGGAAATTCCCGATGCGCTGACCGCGCAGCGCGGGGGCGTGTGGATCGAGCGGTGCAGAAGATGGGTCATGACAGATCCCTTGCTGGTTTGGGGTAATAGGTGTTGAAGCGGGCAAGCTGCTGGTCCAGCCCGTGCAGGCGATCCAGGATGGCCGGATCCGCGCCGCGCGCGATCAGCGCCACAAGGATTTCCGCCACCGCGAAAGCCGGGCTCATGCTGTGCAGGAAAGAGGCGCTGTCCGTGGGCACGATCAGCGCAGGGTCATCGGTCGACACGAGAGGCGAGAGCGGTGAATCGGTCAGGGCGATCACCCGCAGCCCCTGTGCGCGCGCCTGCAGCACTGTTTCGACCGCGCTGCGGGTATAGGGGGCGACCCCGCAAGCGAACAGGACATCCCCGGCCTGCGCCCGTGCCAGCGTATCAAGCCCAACCCCGCCTGCGCCATCAAGCAATACCGCCCGGTCGGTGATCAGGGACAAGGCATACCAGACATGCCAGGCCACTGCATGGCTGGAGCGCAGGCCGAGGCAGTAGATCTGCCGCGCATCCGCCATGGTTTCTGCGGCCTTGGCAAGCGATGCCAGCAGCTGCGGAGTGGCCAGCGCCCCGATCTGCGTCGACGCGTGCGCCAGCATCGCCGCTGCTGCCGCATCGGGCGAGGTGGCCTGCAACCTGTTGCGCCCCGCCGCTGTCGCGGCCAGCCCTGTCCGGGCGTCGCGCAGGGCATCACCATGCAGGCCGCGCACGGCCTCGTAGCCGTCATAGCCCAGGGCCTGGGCCAGCCGGGTCATGGTCGCAGGCTGGACGCCCGCGCGCCGCGCCTGTTCGCGCATCGACAGCAGCGCGACGTCCTGCGGATTTGCGGCAATCCAGTCAGCCGCCTTCTGCAACTGGCCAGGCAGACTGTCGCGGCGGGTGGCAAGGTGCTGGGTGAAGCTTGGGGTCATGAGAGCGCTGTAACAGATTGGCCGGAGAATGCAACAAATGAATCTTTCAATGAAACATTCTAATCCTGCGTTGCTGTGCCATGCTGGCGACAGGCTTAACGGGCCAGCCCGAAGAGGGCGTCTGTGTCCAGATTCTGCTCCAGATGATCTGCCAGCGCCTCCAGCGTATCCTCGACGCCTGCGCGATAGACTGTTGCGCTGGCGGCGGTGCCAAGCTGCTCCAGAAACGCCGCGCGAAACGCATCATCACTGAACATGCCGTGCAGATAAGACCCTGTGACCCGTCCGCAGCGCGATATTGCGCCCTCGGCGACGCCATCAAGCTGCGCGAAGGGGCGCTGGCAATCCGCGCCCTCGGTGCGGCCAAGATGAATCTCATACCCCTCGAACGGCAGGCCGCTTGCAGAATGCACGGCCCGCACCCGGCGCAGATGCTTGTCCGGGTGCATCCGCGTGGTCACATCCAGCAGCCCCAGCCCTTCGGTGGTTCCCGGTGGGCCTTCCAGCCCGTCCGGGTCCGCGATGTTTTTGCCGAGCATCTGATAGCCGCCGCAAATGCCCAGCACATGCCCCCCGCGCCGGTGATGCGCGATCAGGTCGATATCCCAACCCTGCGCGCGCAAAAATGCCAGATCGCCGCGGGTGGATTTGCTGCCGGGCAGGATGACCAGATGCGCCTCTGCCGGGATCGGCTGGCCGGGCCGGACCATGACCAGATCGATATCGGGTTCTGCGGCCAGCGGGTCCAGATCGTCGAAATTCGCGATCCGGCTGAGCGCCAGAGCCGCCACGACGACCGTGCCGCCACCTCTGCGCGCAGGCAGATCAAGCGCATCCTCTGCCGGAAGCCTGTGCGCCTGCGCGAACCAGGGCAGCACCCCGAAACCGGGCCAGCCGGTCTTTGCTGCGATATAGGCATAGCCGTCATCGAACAGGCGCGGATCGCCGCGGAACTTGTTGATGATGAAACCGCTGACCATCGCCCTGTCAGCCGGATCAAGCACAGCCCGCGTGCCGATGATCTGCGCAATCACCCCGCCCCGGTCGATATCGCCGACCAGCACCACCGGCACATCGGCGGCGCGGGCAAAACCCATATTCGCGATATCGCCCTTGCGCAGATTGACCTCGGCCGGGCTGCCCGCGCCTTCGACGATCACCAGATCATATGCGGCGCGCAACCGGGTGAAGCTTTGCTGCACCGCCTGCAGAAGCTGCGGCTTCACGGCTGCATAACTGCCGGCCTGCAGGCTGGTCAGGCGGCGGCCCTGAACGATGACCTGCGCCCCGGTCTCGGTTTCCGGCTTCAGCAGGACAGGGTTCATATCCGTGACCGGATCAAGCCCTGCGGCCAGCGCCTGCAGCGCCTGCGCGCGCCCGATTTCGCCGCCATCGGCAGTGACAGCCGCATTGTTCGACATGTTCTGCGGTTTGAACGGCGCCACAAGCAGCCCGCGCCTGCGCGCGATCCGGCACAGCCCGGCGACCAGCATCGACTTGCCGACATTGGACCCGGTGCCCTGCAGCATGAGCGCCGTCATTCTGCGCGGGTCCGCGATGCAGGCACAGGGCGCGTGACCCTGCGCGGGTCGCCATGCGCACGGAGGCACCCGCCCTGCATCCTGCCAGCGGAATTTCCCCGGTATCCAGTCATGGCATTCCCCGCGTTCCGATCAGCGCATACTTGCGTGACCCCGCCGGACGGTCGCAAGCCGGGGGTCAGAGATCAAGCGCGAAAAACAACCGCATCGATTCTGCTACCGGTCGAAGCACATGCCCCAGAGCGCAGACAGGCGTCGATGCAATGCCGCCCCGACAGCCCCTGCCGCAGGCCGGTTGTCGCAGCAGGTCTGCCGCAGCGTCGGGTGGCAAGGGCGCAGGGCGCGCGCAGCTTGTGGTCAGGTCCAGAACCTGCCCGGCATCGCCCGCCTGCGCCATATCGGCCAGCCTGGCCGCGCGGTAATTCGCCTCTGCCCCGTCATTCGGGCGCGCGAAGGGATGGTCCCAGGCCACGCCTACATTGGTGAAAGCGGCGCGCCGGGTCATGCGCAGCTTGCCGCCGAAGAAATTGGGGTCGGGCAAATGCAACGTGCCTTCCGCGCCAAAAAACTCCATCGGGGCATGACCATGCTGCCAGACATCCCGGCTTGCGCAACAGGTCACCTGCGCGCCGGAATGAAACTGCAGGATCGCATGGATGGTCGTGGGTGTCCGGACCAGGATTTTCCGGCCATGGCGCGGCTGCGAGGTGATCATGCATTCTGCCTGCGCGCGCTTGCTCATGGCCGTGACGCGTCTGACAAGCCCCAGAAGCTGCACCAGATTCGCGATATCGTAAGCGCCAAGGTCGAGGATCGGCCCGCCCCCCGGCTGAAAGCAGAAATCCGCGTTCGGGTGTCACATTTCCATGCCGGGGCTTTGCGCGAAACAGGTGCCCGAATTGATCCTGCCAATCCGTCCCTGCTCGATCAGATGCTGTGCAAGCTGATGCACGCCGCCCAGAAATGTGTCTGGCGCAGTGCCCAGCTGCAGACCCTTTTCAGTGGCTTTCGCGGCAAGCGTCTGCCCGTCATTCACCGACAGCACGAAGGGTTTTCCGCAATAGGGCCCGACCGTTCAGGCGGCCCGGCAGAACATGGATAGACCTGCTGACTGACAGAGAGCACCATGACCCTGTCTGTGGCGTGATGCGCAGATATCTGCTGACTGTCGACGTCAACAGACCCCGCATCAGGCCGGGCCATTGCCAACGCCTCCGCTGTGATCACTTTTGCGCGGATGCAGCAGGACACAGGGGCGGTCATGGCCAATGCCGGCACCACCGCCCCTGCCGAGTTTGCGTTACGGGAAGTGGCGCACACGCAGCGGCACATTGCTGTGGTCACCGGCCGGTCGGCCAATCTGACCCGCATCGTTCGTGCCCCAGCAATAGACGTCACCATCCGCCGAGATCGCGCAGGCTGACGTGGCACCAACCGAAATCTGACGCACATCCCCTCTGAGCCTGCGCACCCGCGCCGGCTCTGTTGCAACCTCGTCCGGTGCAAGCCCGGCACCCAGGCGCCCATCCGCATTCGACCCCCAGCACCGGGCCAGCCCGGCACGATTCAGCGCGCAGCTGAAGCCCGATCCGACTGCAAGCCCTTGCACATTGCGGCCAAGTCGCTGCACGGGAACAGGGCTCAGGCGGTTCTGCAGAGTGCCATCGCCGACTGCGCCCGTACTGTTTTCGCCCCAGCAGAAGACACGACCGGCCCGGTTGGCGGCACAGCTATGCTGCTCCCCGATCGCCACGGCGCGCCAGTGCCGGTTGCGCGGCAGATCAACACGCATGGCAATGCTGTGATTCATTGTCGACCCGTCCCCGACCTGGCCATCGGCATTCTCGCCCCAGCAGAAGACACGACCGACCCGGTTCAACGCACAGTTATGCGCACCTGTCCCGCCAATGCCCAATGTCGTGTTGTCGCGCGCAAGGCGCCGGACGCGGACCGGGCTGCTCCTGTCCGCCGTACTATTGTTGCCGAGCTGACCGGAGCTGTTCTCACCCCAGCACCGCATCCCGTCATTGCGGTTGAGCCGGCAGCTGCTGTTGCCGGGGGTCGAGATATCGCGGCTGCCGCGGGCATTCTGCACCCGAACCGGCCTGCTGCTCATTTCCCCGGCCTGCGGGTTGCCGAGCTGCCCATAGCTGTTATCGCCCCAGCAGAAGCTGCGCCCGTTATCCAGCAAAGCACAGCTGTGCTGCAGCCCCGCCGAGATCGCAACCGCAGGATGATGCAGATGCTGGACAATACGCGGGCGATGCCGCGAATCGGTTGATCTGTCACCAAGCTGCCCTCGGTCATTGGCCCCCCAGCAATAGACGCGGCCCTCGAAAGTCCGGGCGCAGACATGACGTCCACCAACGGCCAGTTGCGCGACATCGCCTTCTGATGCGGCAACCCAGAGCCGCTGTGGCCGGGCAATCGAGCCTGCGAAGTGATCAACGCTCGTGAACTCTGCGCCGATCTCATAGTTGCCTTCGGGAAGCGTGATATCCACCTCGGTGCCAAGCGTGGCGGTTCCATCGTTATCGACGCTGGCCGTGCCTATGACCTCATCATCCCGCCAGAAATGCACAACTCCGGTGGGGACCGCATCATTGCTGCTGACAGTTGCACGGAATACGAGCGACTGACCCGAATATGCACCGTTCGGAACATCCAGGATCAATACAGTGCGGATCTGCGCTGCAGTGATGGTCACTGTCTGGCTTTCCGAGGATGAGGGCTCGAAATCAGCATTGCCCAGATAATGGGCGGTGATCTCGTGCGCGCCCTCGGGGATCGTTGAGTCTGTGACTGTCGCGCTGCCCTGCGCATTCAGCATCGAGGATGCGAATTCCGTGCCGTCGCGGCGGAAGCTGACAGACCCGGTGGGCGTGCCGCTTTCAGCGGTCACGGTTGCCTCGAATGTCAGATCTTCGCCAACAGTGCCGGTGCTCGGTGCCGAGAGCACCGTCTCGGTCACGTTGTCCAGCGCCTCGAAGGCGAGGTTCAGTGTGATCTCGCCAGTGTCATTGCTCCAGCCGGCAACGGCGATCTGATATTCCGTGTTGGCGTCTGCCTCGAATTCGACGCCGGCCTGAAGCCCGCAGAAATCATCATTCGATGTCACAGTGTTCAAGCTGCTGACGGAAGACCCCGTAAAGACCGCGAGTGTCGTATCGAAACTGCTCCCGCAGGTGTCGATGGTCAGTGTTCCTGCTTCGGGCGCAGTGTAGCGCCACCAGACCGCATTATTGCTGTTCGAGGTTGCGATATTGGGCTGGCCGGGTTCCGAAGTCGCGCCCTGATTGGTGCCTGTGACAGTCCCGGGACCAGACAAGGTGATCCGGTCGGCGAACAGGTTGTTGGCTGGCGGCGGCAGTGTCACAGTCACTGTGATCGCAGCAGAAATCGACGGCGCGAAAGTGTCATCGCCCGGATAATATGCTGTGATCTCGTGTGTGCCGACTGGAATGGCGTTCACGAAGTTCATGGATACATTGCCGCTGGCATCAATGAAACCGCTCGAAAACTGCTCCCCGTTGCGCAGGAAATCTACAGTACCGGTCGGCATACCGCTCGATGCCTCGACAAGAGCATTGTAATTCATCCACTCCCCGAAGATACCCGTGGTCGGGCCGGTCAAGGTCACTGTGGTCGGGACAAGATCTGTGTCGGGCGTGAAGTCGACATTCATGACAACATTGCCCGATTGGTTGCCCCAGCCGCCAACCCCGATCTGGTATTCGGTCCCGGCCGTTCCCTCGAATTCGACTTCTGCCTTGAATCCGCAGCCCACGTCATCGGATACGACATGCGACAGGTTGCTCACCTCGCTGCCGGTGAACACAGCCAGGGATGTGTCGTAATCGGACTCACACAGATCGATATTGACAGTTCCGTCTGCTGGCGGGGTGTAACGCCACCAGATCGCATTGGTGCTGTTGGTTGCCGAGATATAGGGCTGTCCCGGTTCGGATGTCGCGCCGACTGTGCTGCCTGTGTAAGTGCCGGGGCCGGGAATTGTGATCCGGTCTGCAAACAGGTCATTGGGCGGCGGGGGCAAGTCTGGAAAGATGACATGCGACAGGCTTGCCGAGGAACCGGCGAAATCATTCTCCCCCAGATACTGAGCGGTGAATGTGTAGGTGCCAGGGGGTGTTCCAGTGGTGTCGACCTGCCACTCGGCGATACCGGCGCTGTTCAGCGGACGCAGCGCGCCAGCTTCCCCGTCGATACGGAATTGCACATTTCCGGATGGTGTGCCCGAAAGCGATGTGACTTCCGCAGTCAAGGTAAAGCTCTCGCCTTCGATAGAAGACGCTGGTCCGGAAAGGGTCGTTGCCGTGGGCGTGACCCCATCAAGCGCCAGGAGCGCCGCGTCGACATTGATCCGCGGGTGTGTGCGATTCACGTCTGTCACCCCTGTCCCGGTGTCCTGCAGGGCCGCGAGGATCGCATCGACAGATGCGTCTGGTCGCGCGCTGCGGATCGCTGCGAATGCGCCCGCCACATGCGGGGCGGCCATGGAGGTGCCACTATAGAGCGCATAGGCGTCAGACTCAGAGGCCACCGAGGACTGGATGAGAGAGCCAGGTGCTGCCAGGTCGACCAGGCTGCCCCAGTTTGAATCCCAAGCGCGTTGATCATTCTTTGTTGTGTTGGCAACAGCGATGGATTCCGCGACGCATGCATAGGGACGGCCGACCGCGTCGTCGAAACCGCCGTTCCCTGCAGATACCACAGTCGCAATGCCAACTGCGCGCAGATCCGCGATGGCTGTGGCGGGCAGGCTCGACTGACATGCAGAAGTTTCCGCGCTGTTCAAGATGCCAAGGCTGATATTGACCGCAGCAATGTCATGCTCGAAACGCAGCGTTGTCAGCACATGTTCAAGTGCGGCGACTGCATCGCTGCCAAATCCGCTGATTGTCCCGGAGCAGGATGAGGAATTCCCCTCGCTGCAGCTGAATGTGTTGATCCCGATGATGTTCGCGCTGCGCGCGACGCCAGATGCGGGTACAAATGGACCAGCGCTGGCATTGAATCCTGCAGCAGTCCCGGCAACATGCGTGCCGTGATTGCAATTCTGGCCT
>SKRP01000002.1 GCA_007118445.1 Natronohydrobacter sp. | reverse complement strand
CGACAGGTGTTTTTCGGCCTCCTGGGCATTGCCGCGATGCTGGCCGTGTCACTGTGCTCGCCCGAGCGGATCCGCCGCTTTGCCACGGTCGGCTTCTTCCTGTCGCTGCTGGCGCTGGTCCTGCTGCCGTTTTTCGGCACGGATTTCGGCAAGGGCGCCGTGCGCTGGTACAGCCTTGGTTTCGGTTCGTTCCAGCCGTCAGAGTTTCTCAAGCCGATGCTCGCAGTCTTTGCGGCCTGGCTGCTGGCAGCAGGCAATGAACCGGGCGGCCCGCCGGGCAAGGCGCTGTCGCTCGGCTTTTCCATGATCGTGCTGGGGTTTCTCGTCATCCAGCCGGATTTCGGACAGGCCGCCCTGATCGCGGCGGGGTGGATGATCATGTATTTTCTGGCCGGCGCGCCGATGTTCCTGCTGATCGGTTTCGCGGCGCTTGTGCTGCTGGGCGGCTACACGGCCTATCACAATTCCGAACATTTCGCGCGCCGCATTGACGGGTTTCTGACCGCCGAGATCGACCCGCGCACCCAGATGGGCTATGCGCAGAATGCAATTTCCGAAGGCGGGTTTTTCGGCGCAGGCGTGGGCGAGGGGCGGGTGAAATGGTCGCTGCCCGATGCGCATACCGATTTCATCATCGCGGTCGCTGCGGAAGAATACGGGCTGATCCTGGTGCTGTTCATCATCGGGCTTTATGCCACGATCCTGATGCGCTCGCTGTTTCGGCTGATGCGCGAGCGTGACATGTTCATCCGGCTGGCCGGGACCGGGATCGTTGTCGTGTTCTCGATGCAGGCGATGATCAATATGGGGGTGGCAGCGCGGCTTCTGCCGTCGAAAGGCATGACTTTGCCGTTCATCAGCTATGGGGGCTCATCGCTGCTTGCGACTGGCATTGCAATCGGTATGCTTCTGGCATTCACGCGCACCAGGCCGCAGGGCGAAATCGGCGAGATCCTCTCGCGACGCGCGGCATCCTGAAAGGCAGGACCATGGCCAAGCCGCCACTTCTTCTGATCGCCGCCGGGGGCACGGGCGGACATATGTTCCCCGCCCAGGCGCTGGCCGAAGAGATGCTGGCGCGCGGCTGGCGCGTGACGCTGTCGACCGATGCACGCGGGGCGCGCTATGCGGGCGGGTTTCCCGAGGATGTGCGGATCGAGGAAGTGCGCGCAGCCACTTTCGCGCGCGGCGGGCTGGCCGAGAAGCTGAAAGTGCCCTTTCAGCTTCTGGCCGGGGGCTTGGGCGCGGCGGGGCGCATGATCCTTGACCGTCCGCGCGCGGTGGTGGGGTTCGGCGGCTATCCGTCGATCCCGGCGCTGTCAGCCGCATGGTTGCTGCGCGTGCCGCGCATGATCCATGAACAGAACGGGGTTCTGGGTCGCGTCAATCAGATTTTTGCGCGCCGTGTGGATCGTCTGGCCTGCGGCACATGGCCGACCGAGATGCCTGCCGGGATCGAGGGTGATTTCACCGGCAACCCGGTGCGCGCGGCAGTGCGCGAACGCGCGGGCGCAGGCTATATCCCGCCCGGCGATTATCCGATGGATCTGCTGGTGATCGGCGGATCGCAGGGCGCGCGGATCCTGTCGGATGTGGTGCCGCAGGCGATTGCCGCGCTGCCCGAGACGATCAGGCGCAACCTGACTGTGGCGCATCAGGCGCGCGAGGAGGATATCGAACGCGTGGTCGCAGCCTATGAGGCCGGTGGCGTTGCCGCAGAAATCGCGCCTTTCTTCGGCGATATTCCGCGCCGCCTGTCGGAATGCCAGCTGGTGATCAGCCGCGCGGGGGCCTCTTCGGTTGCCGATATCGCAGTGATCGGGCGGCCTGCGGTGCTGATCCCCTATGCGGTTGCGGCGGCCAATCATCAGGCGGCCAATGCGAAAATGCTCTCCGGGGTCGAGGCCGCAGTGGTCTATCCGGAATCCCAGTTCACCCCAGAGGCGCTGAGCGAGACGCTCGAGTCCATCCTGACCAATCCCAAAGCCGCCGAGACCATGGCGCGGTCTGCGCTGTCGGTGGGCCGCCCCGACGCGGCCTCCGCGCTCGCGGATATGGTCGAAACCCTTGCCCGAAAGGATCCGACATGAGCCCTGCGACGAAACTGCCCACGGATATCGGACCGATCCATTTCATCGGCATTGGCGGTATCGGCATGTCGGGGATTGCCGAAGTGCTGATGACGCTGGGCTATGATGTGCAGGGTTCGGATATGAAGGCGAGTGCCATCACCGAGCGGCTGGAAGCCCTGGGCGCGCAGGTGATGATCGGGCAGAAAGCCGAAAATCTGGGGGCTTCGGCGGTGATTGTGGTTTCGACCGCGATCAAGCCGGACAATCCCGAACTGAAGGAAGCGCGCCGCCTTGGCCTGCCGGTCGTGCGCCGCGCCGAGATGCTGGCGGAACTGATGCGCCTGCGCTCGAATATCGCCATCGGCGGCACGCATGGCAAGACGACGACCACAACGATGGTGGCCGCCCTGCTGGACGAGGGCCAGCTTGACCCGACGGTGATCAATGGTGGTGTGATCCATGCTTACGGGTCCAACGCACGCGCGGGGGCGGGGGAATGGATGGTGGTCGAGGCCGATGAGAGCGATGGCAGCTTCAACCGGCTGCCTGCGACGATTGCGATAGTGACCAATATCGACCCCGAGCATATGGAGCATTGGGGCAGCTTTGACGCGCTGCGCAAGGGGTTTCATGACTTCGTGTCGGGGATCCCGTTCTATGGGCTGGCGATCTGCTGCACGGATCACCCGGAAGTGCAGGCGCTGGTGGCCAGGATCACGGATCGCCGCGTGGTGACTTTCGGCTTCAATGCGCAGGCTGATATCCGCGCGATGAACCTGCGCTATGAAAACGGAATCGCGCATTTTGACATCGCGTTGCAGGATGAGCGGCGCATGATCAAGGGCTGCACCCTGCCGATGCCGGGGGATCACAATGTTTCGAACGCGCTGGCGGCTGTGGCTGTGGCGCGGCATCTGGGGATGAATGCGGCCGAAATCCGCACGGCGCTGGCGAAATTCGGCGGGGTGAACCGGCGCTTTACCCGCGTGGGCGAGGTCGAGGGGGTGCATATCATCGATGATTACGGCCATCACCCGGTCGAAATCGCTGCTGTGCTGCGCGCGGCCCGGCAGGCATTGGGCGGGTCCGGGCGCGTGATCGCAGTGCACCAGCCGCATCGCTACACGCGGCTCTCCAGCCTGTTCGAAGATTTCTGCACCTGTTTCAATGAGGCCGATATCGTCGGAATCGCGCCGGTTTACGCAGCGGGTGAAGAGCCCATTGCGGGGGCCAGCCGCGATGACCTGCTGGCCGGGCTGAAGGCGCATGGCCACCGCGCGGCGCATCCGGTCGATACCGAGGATGATCTGGAAGCGCTGGTGCGCGCTCATGCGCAGCCGGGGGATATGGTGATCTGCCTGGGCGCGGGCACGATTTCGGGCTGGGCGCATGGGCTGCTGCCGCGCCTGCGGGCGCGGGCGGCGTGATGTTGACACCAGAGATACGCGTCTGGCTGCTGATGGGCGCCGCGGTTCTGGCCGGGGCGCTGCTGGGGGCGATGCTGATCCACAAGGGCTGGCGCAGGGTCTATGGGGCAGTTCTGGCCGGGCATGTGTTCGCTGCTGCCGGGTTTTTCGTTGCAGCGCGGCAGGGGCAGGGCATGGAGGGGCTGGGTCATGCCATCATGCTGGCTGTTTTCGTGATCCCGTCGCTGCTTGGCATGATGCTGGGCGGTGCGGTGATGTGGTGGCGTAGCCGGGTCAGGTAGGGTGCGTGGGAACCACGCACCTTACAGGCTTCCACGCGCGTCCTCGCGGATCATATCTGCAGCTTTCTCGGCGATCATGATCACCGGCGCTTGCGTATTGCCCGAAGTGATGCGCGGCATGACCGAGGCATCCACCACCCGCAACCGCGCGATCCCCTGCACCCGCAGCCGGGCATCGACCACAGCGCGCGGGTCTGTCCCCATCCGCGCCGTGCCCACCGGATGGAAGATGGTCGAGGCGATATCCCCCGCCCCCTGCACCAGCTCTGCATCGCTCTGGTTGTCCGGGCCGGGCTTGAACTCTTCAGGGTGATACTGCGCGAGCGGGGCCTGTGCCATGATCCGCCGCGTCAGCCGGATCGCGCGCGCCGCCACTTGCCGGTCGCCTTCGGTCGAGAGGTAATTCGGCTGGATCACCGGCGCAGCCCTCGGGTCATTTGACGCCAGCCGCACATGCCCCCGGCTTTCGGGTCGCAAATGGCAGACGGACGCCGTGATGGCCGGGAAATCATGCGGCGGCTGGCCGAAGGCATCAAGCGTGACTGGCTGGACATGATATTCCAGATCGGGACTGGCCAGCCCCTCGGCTGAGTAGGCAAACGCCCCCAACTGGCTGGGGGCCATCGCCATCGGCCCGCGTCTGCGTAGCGCATAATCCAGCCCGATCAGGGCCTTGCCCCACAATGATGATGCCATCGTGTTCAGCGTCCTGACCCCCTGCACCCGATAGGCGCAACGGATCTGCAGGTGATCCTGCAGGTTCTCGCCCAGATCGGGCATGTCCTGCACGACGCTGATATCATGCTCCTGCAACAGCGCCCCCGGTCCAAGCCCGGAAAGCTGCATCAGATGCGGCGTGTTTATCGCCCCCGCCGAGAGGATCACCTCGCCTGCCGCCATCGCCCGCGCGGGCCGCCCTTTATGCGTGAAGCGCACCCCGACTGCGCGCAGCCCCTCCAGAATCAGCCCGTCGCTTTGCGCATGAGTCAGCACGCGCAGATTGGGCCGCTGCATCGCCGGGCGCAGAAAGCCGCGCACCACGGACCAGCGAAAGCCCGCGCGCTGGTTGACCTTGAAATAGCCGACCCCGAAATTGTCGCCCAGATTGAAATCCGCAGTCTCCGGGATGCCAGCGGCCACTGCTGCGGCTTTCCACGCATCGAGGATTTCCCAGCTCAGCCTTTGTTCCTCGATCCGGAAGCCGCCGCCGCTGCCGTGCTGCCCTGGTGAAGCGCCGGCATGATAATCCTCGGATTTCAGGAAATAGGGCAGTACATCCTCCCAGCCCCAACCGCTCAGCCCCATCTGCCGCCAGCCATCGTAATCCGCCGCCTGACCGCGCAAATACAACATTCCGTTGATCGAGGAACACCCGCCCAGCAAGCGCCCGCGCGGATAGATCAGGCTGCGCCCGTTCAGTCCTGGCTCGGGCGCGGTGCGGTAGCGCCAGTCGGTGCGCGGATTGTCAATGCAATAGAGATAACCCACCGGGATATGCACCCAGTGATACAGATCATTGCCGCCCGCTTCCAGCAGCAGCACGCGGGTTTTCGGGTTCTCGCTCAGCCGGTTGGCCAGCACGCATCCGGCAGAGCCCGCGCCGATGATGATATAGTCATAGCTGCCGAAATCCTCCATCGTGCTCTCCCTTCTGTTGGGGTCACGTTTTCTGATCCGCTCCGGCCATGCAAGCCCAAATCCTGTGCAGCGCGTCATGGGCGCGGGTCGCATAGTGCTGAAATCTGTTGCAACTGATCAAAGCTTGCACAAGAATGGTGCAAATACGCTGGGGCAGGGCGCAAGGTTTGTGACTCTGCCGCAACAAGGGCGTAACCCGAAACCATCGCTCCAACAGCAAGAGGGTCTTCCATGTTTCAACGCACTCTGACTGCCGCGCTCGGCCTGTCGGTCCTGACCTTGTCGGCGCATGCCGAAACTGCCATGCCCTTCGCGCTTGACTGGCGGTTCGAAGGGCCATCCGCGCCCTATTTCGTGGCCATCGAGCGGGGTTATTTCGCTGATGCCGGGCTGACTGTAGAGGTCACGGCCGGGCAGGGCAGCCTGGACGCCATCCCGAAAGTCGCGACCGGTGCATTCCCGGTGGGCTTTGCTGATATCAACAGCCTGATCAAATTCCTTGACCAGAACCCTGGCGCGCCCGTCATCGGCGCGATGATGGTCTATGACAAGCCGCCCTTCGCTATCGTGGGCCGCCGTTCGCTGGGGGTCGAAGCGCCCGCGGATCTGGAGGGCAAGACGCTTGGCGCGCCGCCCCCCGACGGGGCATTTGCACAATGGCCGATCTTTGTCGCGGAAACCGGCATCGACGCGTCCACCATCACCATCGAGCCTGTGGGCTTCCCGACCCGCGAGCCCTCGCTGGCCGAAGGCACTGTCGATGCTGTCACCGGTTTCAGCTTCACATCCTTCCTGAACACTGCGCGTCTGGGCGTGCCGGAGGATGATATCTCGGTCATCCTGATGGCGGATCACGGCGTGGATCTCTATGGCAATGTGATCATCGTCAACACGGATTTTGCGGATGAAAACCCGGATGCGGTCTCGGCCTTTCTGGAAGCGGTCGCCAAGGGCGTGATCGACACGATTGCTGACCCGGCTGCCGCAGTTGCTGCGATTGAGCCGTTCAACCCGGCAATGGATCTCGAACTGGAATTGCGCCGTCTGGAACTGGCGCTGCGCGACAATATCGTCACGGATTGGGTGATGGAACACGGGATGGGCGCGATTGATGCGGATCGTTTCGCCAATTCCATCGAACAGATCCGGCTGACATACGAGTATCAGACCGAGCCTGACGCAAGCCTCTATTTCACCGATGCTTTCCTGCCCGAAGGCGGCTTTGCGCTCGAATGACACGAACCGGGCCAGCGTCTGCCGCTGACCCCTGACAGGCAGGGCCGCATGACAAATCTCATCGACATCAAAGGCGTGCGCCACGCCTATCAGACCGACTCTGGCCCGCTTCCAGTGCTGGACGGGCTGGAAATCTCTGTCCCTGAAGGCGGCTTTGTGGCCGTCGTCGGCCCCTCGGGCTGTGGCAAATCCACGCTGACGCGCCTGATTGCCGGGCTGATGAAACCCGATGCGGGCGAGGTCTGGCTGCATGGCGAACGCGTGAAGGGGCCGCGCTCGACTGTGGGCATGGCGTTTCAGAACCCGGTCCTGCTGGAATGGCGCACGATCCTGAAAAATGTGCTTCTGCCGCTGGAAATCGTGCCGACGAAGCTGAGCCGGACACAGGCCGAAGAGCGCGCGCGCTTTCTGCTGGCGCTGGTGGGCCTTGAAGGGTTCGAGGAGAAGCGCCCCTCGGAACTGTCAGGCGGGATGCGGCAGCGCGCCAGCCTGTGTCGTGCGCTGATCCACCAGCCCGATGTGCTGATCCTTGATGAGCCATTCGGCGCGCTTGACGCTTTCACCCGCGAGGATCTCTGGCAGACCATGCACAAGGTGAAGGAACGCGAACCATTTACCGGCGTGTTGATCACCCATGACCTGCGCGAATCGATTTTCCTTGCCGATCAGGTGGTTGTCCTGTCAGGCCGGCCTGCGCGCACGCAATATGTGCTCGATATCCCGTCCAGCGGGCCGCGCACGCTCGAAGACCTCTACACGCCCGAAGCCGCCGAACAGCTCAATATCCTGCGCCACCAGATCCAGATCGCACAAGGCCGTGCGCAGCCCGAGGATACTGCCCCATGACCAAGCAATTGCGCGCCATCGCGGTCCCGATGATCGCCATTGTGATCCTGCTGATCTTCTGGGAATGGCTGGTCTGGTTCAAGGGTTGGCCACGTTTCAAGATGGCCGCCCCTTCAGACCTGATCCCCGCCTATCAGCGCCATTGGGACCTGTTCGTGACGATGGGCTGGCAAACGCTCTGGCGCACTGTTCTGGGCCTGTTTCTGGCAGTGATCTTTGGCACGCTTCTGGGCATGATCATGGGCTTTTCGCGCATCATGCGCGATGCGCTTTATCCGATCCTTGTGGGCTTCAACGCCATCCCCAAGGCGACCGTCGTCCCCATCGTCGCGCTGATGTTTGTGGGCCAGCATGATTTCAACACAGTGCTTCTGGCCTTCATGATCTCGTTCTTTCCCATCGCGGTTTCGGTCAGTATCGGCCTGTCCACGCTGGAGCCGGAATACCGCGATATCCTGCGCTCGCTCGGGGCCTCGCAGGCGACGATCTTCTGGAAGATCGCGCTGCCCAAGACCCTGCCGGAATTTTTCGGCGCGCTGAAAGTCGCAGTGACGCTGGCCTTTATCGGCACCAATCTGATGGAGATCGTCAGCCCGCATGGCCGTGGCCTGGGCGCGCTGTTCGATAGCGGGCGCACCAATTCGGATTTCCCGCTGATGTTCGCTGTGCTGATCGCCTTGGCTTTCCTCGGGATCGTGCTTTACTACATCGTCGTCGCGCTGGAAAAGATTTTCGCAGGCTGGGCCGAACGCGCGCCGGGCTGAGCCCCGCGCGTCAGGCCAGCTGAACTGCCAGATGATCGAGCGCCAGCAGATAGCCCTGGGTGCCGCACCCCGCGATGACCGCATCGGCCCGCGCGCTGATATAGGAATGCTGGCGAAACGCTTCGCGGCGGTGGATATTCGAGATATGCACCTCGATCACCGGCCCGTCAAAGGCTTGCAGCGCATCGAGGATCGCGACGGAGGTATGCGTATAAGCGGCGGCATTGATGATGATGCCCTGCGCAGAGGCCCGTGCGTCATGGATCATTTCGACCAGCGCGCCTTCGTGGTTGGATTGACGGAAATCCACCTCCAGGCCCAGAGCCGCGCCATGGGTCGCACAGGCGCGCGCCACATCATCAAGGGTTTCATACCCGTAAATCTCAGGCTGGCGCTGGCCCAGCAGGTTCAGATTCGGCCCGTTGAGAATGAAGATCATCGCGCGCGCTCCGTTTGATCATGCCCCGGTGGTCGCATCGTGCCACAGGGCAGGGCCGCGGAAAAGCTGTGGTCAGTGCGGACGGTTGCGCAAGATGCGGGCGAGACTGTCGAAAATCTCGGCATTGGCCGCGATGACCTCGCCGCGCTCGAGAATGCTCTCGCCTTCTCTGATCGGGGCCGTGAACCCGCCTGCCTCGCGCACCAGAAGCAGCCCGGCCGCGATATCCCAGGGTGAGAGTTCCCGCTCCCAGAACCCGTCGAACCGCCCGGCCGCGACATAGGCCAGATCAAGCGCCGCCGCGCCCCAGCGCCGCATGCCTGACGAGGCGGGCATCAGCTGGCCAAGGTCATGCATCATCGCAGGCAGCGTGCGCTTGCTGGCAAAGGGCACCCCGGTGGCAAACAGACATTCGATCAGCGTGCTGCGGTTCGAGACCCGCAAGCGACGGTCATTCATGAAGGCACCTGCGCCCTTTTCAGCGACGAACAACTCATCCTTGGCCGGGTCGAAGACCACAGCGGCCACGATCTCGCCCTTGAATTCCAGCGCGATCGAGACGGCCCAATGCGGCAGGCCGTGCAGGAAATTCGTGGTCCCGTCCAGCGGATCGACGATCCAGCGCCGGGTCGGATCCTTGCCTGCGACAGGTTCGGATTCCTCACCCAGCCAGCCGTAATTCGGCCGCGCCTCCATCAGCATCTCGCGGATCAGCTTTTCCGAGGCGATATCGGCGCGGGTCACGAAATCGCCTGCCGCCTTGGACGAGACCTGCAGATTCTCGATCTCGCGGAAATCCTTGACCAGCGACCGCCCGGCCTTGCGCGCGGCGTTGATCATGATGGTGAGATTGGCACTGCCTTGCATGGTGCTCGCTCCTGTCGCGGTCTTCGATGCGGGCTATACGCGGGTCGCCCCCGGAAGGGAAGGGGGCGCGGTGCCTGCCGGTTCTCAGGAGCGCATGACAGCGGGGCAGAGAAGGGGCGACCGCAGGTCCGGGCGGGGTTGTGCGTCGGGCGGAGTCCTTACTTCGTCGCAACCTAGGGCGTGAAATGGGACATGGCGGTCGCCAGGCTGGTCAAGGACCGGGAAGCGCTGCTGACCTTCTACGACTTCCCGGCCGGGCACTGGGGGAGTGTCTGAAACTCTGTGTATCTGATCTGGCCCATGCGGTTTTCAGATACGTTCAGGCGTCGAAGCGCCCGGCGAACATTATGGCCAGCTGATTGCGGGCCGCAACCCATTCTCGGACCGCGCGACCGCCCTTTTCGAAGTTGCGGATGGCCAGGAAGATCAGCTTCGTGGCAGCCTCCTCGGTCGGGAATGAGCCCTTGGTCTTCAGCGTTTTGCGCAACACCCGGTTCAGCGATTCCACCGCATTCGTGGTGTAGATGATCTTCCGGATCGCCGCGCT
>SKRP01000137.1 GCA_007118445.1 Natronohydrobacter sp. | reverse complement strand
TCGCGCACTTCCGTAAGTTCTGTGCTTATGATCTCCATCACCCGCGCGCGCGAACGCAGGATATCGAGGTAATCCTTGATCTTGGCCGCGAGCGCTTCCAGCTCGTCGGTGACTTCCTTCACCCCCATCGCCGTCAGCCGCTGCAGGCGCAGTTCCAGAATGGCGCGGGCCTGCACTTCGGACAGGTTATAAGTGCCATCCTCATTCATCGTGTGGCTGGGATCGTCAATCAGCCGGATATAGGCCGCGATATCCGCCGCAGGCCAGCGCCGCGTCATCAGCTTTTCGCGCGCTTCCGCCGGATCAGCCGAGGCGCGGATCGTGGCGACCACCTCATCCACATTCGACACTGCCACGGCCAGACCGCAGAGCACATGACTGCGTTCGCGCGCCTTGTTCAACTCGAATGCCGTGCGCCGCGTCACGACTTCTTCGCGGAACCCCACGAAAGCCGTCAGGAAGTCGCGCAGGGTCAGTTGCTCGGGGCGCCCGCCATTCAGCGCCAGCATGTTGCAGCCGAAAGAGGTCTGCATCGGCGTGAAGCGGAACAGCTGGTTGATCACCACATCGGGCGTCGCGTCGCGCTTCAACTCGACCACTACGCGCACGCCGACACGGTCGGATTCATCCGCGACCGAGGCGATGCCTTCGATCTTCTTCTCGCGCACAGCATCGGCGATCTTCTCGACCATTGTCGATTTGTTCACCTGATAGGGAATTTCATCGACGATGATCGCGAAGCGGTCCTTGCGGATTTCTTCCACATGGGTTTTCGCCCGGATCACAACCGAACCGCGCCCCTCGAGATAGGCTTTGCGCGCGCCCGAACGACCGAGGATCAGCCCGCCGGTCGGGAAATCCGGTGCAGGCACGAATTCCATCAGATCAGAACTCGTCAGATCGGGGTTTTCGATCAGCGCAAGCGTCGCGTCGATCACCTCGCCCAGATTATGCGGCGGGATATTCGTGGCCATGCCGACCGCAATCCCGCCTGCCCCATTGACCAGCATGTTCGGGAAACGCGCGGGCAACACAGTCGGTTCGCGGTCGCGCCCGTCATAATTATCCTGAAAATCGACAGTATCCTTGTCGATATCGGCCAGCAGGAAGCTGGCCGCCTTGTCCATGCGCACTTCGGTGTAGCGCATGGCCGCAGCATTATCCCCATCCATCGAGCCGAAATTGCCCTGCCCGTCCAGAAGCTTCAGCGACATCGAAAACGGCTGTGCCATGCGCACCAGCGCGTCATAGATCGCGCTGTCACCGTGCGGGTGATATTTCCCCATCACATCGCCCACCGCGCGGGCGGATTTGCGATAGGGCTTGTCATGCGTATTGCCCGCTTCATGCATTGCGTAAAGAATACGCCGATGCACAGGTTTTAACCCGTCGCGCAGATCGGGGATGGCGCGGCTGACGATCACGCTCATCGCGTAATCAAGGTAGGAGGCGCGCATTTCCTGCGTGATCGACACGGACGGGCCAGAGGGGCCTGCAGGCGGGGTTTCGTCCATGTTTTCAGGGGTTTCCGGGCTGTCGCTCACACTATCCTCGCAGGCTTGTCACATACTCTAGATATGGTTGGGAACACAGTATCAGATGCACGATATGGGCTGCAATGCCCTGCATGGCTTTCCTTTGGCAGCCACGCACACCCACTGACAACAACATGTTTTCATTGATTATTATCTTTTCTCTGGCATGATTCCAGCAAGGGGAATGAAAGAAGAGGTATCACATGGAAACACGCGCTGTTGAATTGTTGCTCAAGGGCTATGGCCTGACCACGGCGGAAATGATCTACCGCATGCCCGATCATACCCATGTCCTGAACAGTTTTGTCTGGCAGGATTATGATCTGGCCCCCGATTACCCGCGCCTCTTCGAATTCATCGAATTCTGGCAGGACAGTATTGACGGACCGTTGCATTCCGTGCGCTTCACCCATCGCAAACAACTCGCGCCCAGCGAATGGCACCATGTCGTGGGCGAATTCGACGTGGGCAAGTTCAGCAGACGCGATCTGCGCCTTCATTAGATGTTCCTTCCCGGATGATCACATAGCCCCTCGTCGGTCAGCGCTCTTCATGGCACGCTGGGCTCTGAACGACGCGCGGGACGAGAGAACGGCATGCTGATCAAGCTTAACAGCCAAGCTACGACGATGCCGGAAGCCAGGGCGCGTTGCAGGGGTGACCAGGCGTTCAGCCTGTTCTAGAGTATATTGCGTTCATTCGCATTCACGCCATACGCTCTGGCCTATTGTTTTCGCATGTCGAAAAGCTCGGAACCGGTAACCACTTCCGAGCGACACTCTAACGCAGTCGCAGACTGACCAGCCACAGCGTCGCGATCCCGAAAGACGCGACTGCGTTCCAACTGGCCATGGACAGGCCCAGCATTTCCCAGGGCACCTCGTCGCAGCGCACGACCGGGGCGGACAGGATCTGCGCGAGCAATTCTTCAGCCGAGAGGCCCGACAGATCCCCCCCGGCGCTGCAGGCCGAAGGCCCGGGCCACCAACTGCGCTCGACGCCCGTGTGATAAACCCCGATCGTGCCGGATGCCGCCGCGCCCAAGGCCCCGATCAGCGCAAAGACCGGGCTGGCCAGTAACAGCCCGCCTGCGCCAAGCAGCGCCAGAACATGCGGCCAGCGCTGCCAGATGCACAGGGCACAGGGGGCCATTCCGCCAATATACTCGAAGGCCAGCGCGCCCAGCAACAACCCGGCCGAACCTGCCAGCGCGAGAGCCTGCACCTGTCTGCGCATCACAGATACCTCAATGCCAGAAATCCGCCCAGAAGAAGCGCGATGAAGACCGAGAAGACAAGCCCCAGACGCGCCTCGATGAAATCACGAATCGGTGCGCCGAATTTCCACAACAGCGCGGCCACGATGAAAAAGCGCAGTGCCCGCGCGATCAGCGAGGCCACCAAAAACACCCCCAGCGACAGCCCGGTCACACCCGACAGGATGGTGATGACCTTGTAGGGAAAAGGCGTCACGCCCGCGATCAGCACAGCCCATGCGCCCCACTCGTTGTAGCGTTCCTGAAACTCGGCGAAATAAGCGTCCTTGCCGTAGAATTCGAGCACGGGCCGCCCGAGTGTCTCGAACGCGCCATAGCCGATCCAGTAGCCCGCCAGCCCGCCGGCCACAGAAGCGACGGTCGCCACGCCGGCAATCACGAAGGCCCGCGAGGGGCGCGCCACGATCATCGCGATCATCAGCACATCGGGCGGGATCGGAAAGACCGAGCTTTCGATGAATGCCACGAAAGCCAGCGCCCAGAGCGCATGCGGGTGCCGGGCCAGCGACAAGGTCCAGTCATAAAGGGCTCTGATCACACGCTTTTCGCTTTCATCTTGCCCCAAATACTCACTGCGACTTTGCTGCCCCTCACACCGTCGGCAGGCGCAGACCGATCACCTGCAACCCCCAGCGGACCAGATCGTCCAGCACCTCGTCAGAGGCCGTGTTGAACGCCTTGACCACATCCAGCGTCTCGGTCGAGGCCGCAGGGGCCACGGCCTGAAATGTCCGCCGCGACAGAACGCGCGCATCGGTCTCGCGCACCATGCGCGCGACCAGCCGGATCCGGGTCGTGGCGCTGTTGCGATCGTCGGACAGGACCGCGTGGAAATCCGTGATCTCGGAAATCAGCGCGAAATCGCCCGTGCCGCCCAGCGGTCTGCGCCCGACATAGGCCAGCGCGCCAGTATCCTCGAAGGCGCGCAACATCACTGTCTGATACATCGATGGCAGCTCATCCGACCAGCGCGCGCCAGGCAGATAGAGCGATTGCAGCGGATTGGGCTTGATCAGGATGCGGTCGATATCCAGCGCGCCCGAGGTGGTGGGCGGCTCGATGCTGAGCGAACGCGCCAGCGACCGGCCCGCCTGCGGCAGATCGGGGGCGCGCAGCTCATAGGCATCGAGCGGCGTGGTCGCGTCGCCAATGGCCGACAATGCCCCGCAGCCCGACAGGAGTGACAGCGCGCCTGCGCCGATCAGGAAATCGCGTCTGGGAAATGTCATCTTCTGAACTCCGGTGTCTGGCGGTTGAGCAGGAAACGCGCCGGATCACGCTCGATCTGGCGTGTCAGGCGGTCCAGATTGGTGATCAGCCCGCGGGTTTCGCGTGCAAGCTGGGTAATATTGGGCAGGCCCGAGGTGGTGAACTCGCGCACCGGGGCAGAACTGTCGCGCACCATGCGGCCCAGATCGTCGAAAGCGCGCGCAGCACTTTCCGCCGTGCGGCGCAGATCCGCCGTGACTTCGGGAATATCCGCCGAGACCGAATCGACCGCATTCCCCAGCCGCGCCAGCACATCCTGCAGCTCTTCTGTGATCTGGCCGATCTCCTCGTTGATGACCCGATCCGCCCCGATGAAAGCGCGCTCCGCCGCTTCAATCGCGCCTTCGCTCGTGGCCAGCGCGCGGTTGATCGCTTCCAGCGTGACATTGGCATTGGCGAAGGTCTCGGTCACCTGATCAAGCGTCTGCACACCGCTGTCCGACAATGCCTCGATACGCCCTGAAACCTGTTCCATATCCGCCCCGACCGTCGCCACCACGTTGCGGATATCGGCTGTGGCCTCGCGCACATCGCGCATGATCACCGGCAGGTCGTTCTCGGCGACATCGGCGATGGAGCGCGTGGCCACTGTCGCGGCCTGCACCATCTCGCGCGCCTCGGCGACCAGCAGCGCGCCATCGCCCGTGACCAGCGCATCGACATTGCGCGACATCTCTTCCAGCGCCTCAAGCGCGGTGTCGGCGCGCGCCAGCAGCGGCTCGACGCGCGCAATGGCAGGGTCGAGCGCCTCTATCCGGTCGGTGGCAGCAGCGCCAGTGCGCGAGAATTCGGCGAAGGTGAGCTGCGCCTCGCGCGACAATTCCGTGATCTCGGCCCCGACCTGATCGGCGGCGGCGCGCAGTTGCTCGACCATCTCGGTCATGTCGCGCGCCACGAAATCATCCACCGTCTGCAGCGTCGCGGTGCCGGTCTCGAAAGTGATGCGCGATTCGGTCGCCAGCAGCGCGAATTCATCGATGGCGAATTGCAGGCTTTCGACGGTGTTTTCTGCCTGCAGCAGGATCGGGGTCAGGTTGTCGCTGAACTCGGCGAAGGTCTCGGTCGCGGTCGCAATCGTGTCAGTGAAACCTGCGAAATTGTCCAGCGCGCGGGTGAATTCGCCGGTCGATTGCTCGACATTATCCAGAATACGCGCGACCTTGGTCTGGTTTTCCTCGCCCAGCAGCTGGTTGACCTGTTCCAGCACCCGCAGCGTTTCATCAAGCACCCGCGGCGCGCCCTCGGTCAGCGAGGCAATGACCGAGCGGCCCGCTTCCAGCCGTGGCACATCCGTGCGGTCATTGATCAGGGGCGCATCCGGGCTGCCCGGTGAAATCGCGATGAAAGACACGCCGGTAATGCCGGAACTGTCCACAGTCGCGACCGAATCAGCGCGCACAGGCGTCGCGCGATCCACTTCCAGCCGCACAAGCACAGTCCCGTCGCCATTGGGCGCAAGCTGGACATCGGTCACCTGCCCCACAAGCAACCCCGCGAAACGCACATCGGCAGCGCGCGACAGGCCCGAGACCGCCTCGAAGCGCACTTCATAATAGGCGAATTGCCGGTCGAGCTGGAACTTGCCGAAGGCCAGAATGAAACCCAGCACCCCCAGAAAACCCAGCGCCGCAAAGACGCCGATCAGCGTGTAATTTGCCTTGGTTTCCATGCTTCAGGCGTTCCTTTCCAGTGTCTCGATGGCCGCGCGGGCGCGGGGGCCGTGGAAATATTCGTGCACCCAAGGGTGCTCGATATGCAGCATATCCTGCATCGTGCCAGTATACATGACCCGTTTTTCCGCCAATACGGCAATCCGGTCACAGGTGGCGTGCAGCGTGTCCAGATCATGGGTGACCAGAAACACGGTCAGGCCCAGCGTGTCCGACAATGCCTTGATCAATTCGTCAAAGGCCGAGGCCCCGATCGGGTCCAGCCCCGCTGTCGGTTCATCCAGAAACACGATTTCCGGGTCGAGTGCGAGCGCGCGCGCCAGCCCTGCGCGTTTGCGCATGCCCCCTGACAGTTCTGACGGGTATTTGTCGCCCGCGAAATAGGGCAGCCCGGACATTGCGATTTTCAGATCCGCCAGTTCCCGGCGCATCCCGGCCGCCAGCCCGCCCAGGTTGCGCAACGGCACTTCGACATTCTCGCGCACAGTCAGCGAAGAGAACAGCGCGCCATCCTGAAACATCACCCCCATGCGCATATCAATCGCACGGCGCGTGGATTCAGGGCAGTTCAGCGCATCCTGCCCGAAAATACGGATACTGCCCCCTTGCGGCGGGCGCAGCCCGGCTATGGTGCGCAACAGCACGGATTTCCCGGTGCCCGAGCCGCCAACCACCCCCAGCACCTCGCCGCGATGGACATCGAGGTCGAGATTGTCATGCACCCGATGCGACCCGAACTGGTTCACGATCCCGCGCAATTCGATGACAGGTTCCGCCATGGCTCAGATCCCCATGATCGCGAAGAACACCGAAAACAGCGCATTCACCACGATCACCATGAAAATCGCGCGCACCACCGCGCTCGATGTCTGCGACCCCAGGCTTTCCGCATTGCCACCCACCTGCATACCTGCGTGGCAGCCGATCACCCCGATGATCAGCGCAAAGACCGGGGCCTTGACGAAGCCCACGAGGACATGATCAAGGCTGGTGTCATCCAGAAGCCGCGAGACGAACATCCCCGGCGAAATCCCCAGCTCGATCCAGGACATGAGCGCGCCGCCGATCAGGCCAGTCAGGCTGGCAACCATGCCCAGGATCGGCAGCACGATCAGCAGCGCCAGGATGCGCGGCACGAAAAGCGCCAGCGCCGGGTCAATCGCCAGCGTGCGCATGGCGTCGATTTCCTCGCGCATCTTCATTGAACCGATGGCGGCAGTGTAGCTGGATGCTGTGCGACCTGCGACGATGATCGCGGTGAGCAGGATGCCCAGCTCGCGCAGGATCGAGATGGCGATCAGATCAACCACGAAAATCTCGGCCCCGAACTGGCGCAGCTGCACCGAGCCCTGAAAGGCCAGCACGATGCCGATCAGGAAGCCCATCAGCGCGACAATCGGCACGGCTTTCAGCCCGACCTGATCGCAATGATGCACCAGCGCGGTCAAACGAAATTCGGAGGGGCGGCGGATCACCGTGACCAGCCGCGCCAGAAACAGCCCGAGCATTCCGTGCAGATCGCCCATGAACCGGCCGAGCTCGACGACCTTTTTTCCCAGCCAGGCAAAGCTTTCCATCAGATCGCGCGCGGGCGCTTCGGGCGCATCGGGCTTCGGGAGGGATTGCGCCACCCGCGCGATCAGCGCGTCATGATCGGGCCGGACATCCGTAAAGGACAGCGCATGGCCCTGCGCCCCCAGCCGCTTGCGCAGGCGCAGCAGGGCATAGGCCCCGGCCGTGTCGATCTGCTCCAGCGCCGAGAGGTCAAGCTGCAGGTCTGCGTCGTCCAACTGCTCGAGCTGCGGCAGGATCCCCGGAAGGCTGCGCACGGTCAGCGCACCCGCCAGCGCTGCACCCTGCGGCGTCGCCTCGATCTGCGCTGATTCAGCAGCACGAGGGTCGGGCAAACTGGTATCCTGTGACGACAAGGCGGTCTCTTTCATGCGACTCAGTTCCGAAGCTATATCGGGTCAAAGCCCAACAGACCAGCGCAGCGCACGGGTCCGCCGCCGCGCCGCGCGGCATCGCTTGTGATTTTCCCTCAGCCGCGTATCATCGCGCCAATTCGCACTTTTCCGGTCCGAGCCTGTGATGCCCCCGTCCCGCCCTGATGCCAATCCCTACAGCGCATTGCCGTCCCGGTCATTCTGGCGCAGCGCCGTCGCAGAGCCGGGCGCAGAGCGCATTTCCGGCCTGTGGACACCGAAATTCGCGATTGCGCCCGCGGACCCGGTGGCCTGTTTCGGGTCGTGTTTCGCGCAGCATATCGGACAGGCCCTGCAGCGGCAGGGGTTCAACTGGCTGGTGACGGAAAAACCCCCGCGCGCGACCCCTGCCCAACTGCGCCGCGCCTATGGCTACGGGCTGTTCTCGGCGCGGACCGGGAATATCTACACGCCCAGCCTGTTGCTGCAATGGCTGGAATGGGCCTTCGAGATCCGCGACCCCCCGGCAGAGGTCTGGGCCTGCGGTCCCCGCCTGCGCGACCCGTTCCGCCCGCAGATCGAGCCGTCGGGATTCGCCTCGGTCGAAGAGCTGGAGCGCCTGCGCGCGCTCACCCTGCGGGCTTTGCGCAAATGCGTGACCGGGGCGCGGGTCTTTGTCTTCACCCTTGGCCTGACCGAACGCTGGATCAACAGCCAGACCGGGCACGAATACCCGCTCTGCCCCGGCACGGCAGCAGGCCGGTTCGACCCGGACCTGCACCAATTCGCCCCGCTCGATCTGGACAACACCCTGGGCGCGATGCGCGCAGCCCTCGACCTGATGGCGCGTGCCAATCCAGATCTGCGTTTTCTGCTGACGGTCTCGCCGGTGCCGCTGACCGCCACTGCGCGACCCGAGCATGTCCTGACGGCCAGCAGCGGCGCGAAATCCGTGCTGCGCGCGGTCGCCGGTCATCTGGCCGAAACCCGCACGGATACCGATTACTTCCCCTCTTATGAGCTGATCACCAGCCCGGTCTTTGGCGGTCGGTTCTATGATGCAAGCCAGAGGCGCGTCACCGCAGATGGCGTGCGTTTCGTGATGGATCATTTCTTCCGCGATCTCGGAGCACCATCCGACCCAGCGCGCACGCACGGCAGATCGCAGCGCAGCGCCGGGCCGCAGGGCGCAGAGGATCTGGTCTGCGACGAAGAAATCCTCGCAGCCTTTGGGCCCCGATCATGATCCGGCTCTGCATTCTGGGCAACAGCCATGTCGCAGCGCTGAAAACCGGGGCCGATCCGGTGCTGGCGCGCAATCCCGACCTGCGGCTGGGGTTTTTCGCGGCGCGCTCGGACAAGACCCGCGCGATGGCGGTCGAGGGGATGACCTATCGCCCGCAGACCCGCGCGCTGGCCGATCAGTTCGCGCTGACCTCGGGGGGGCTGCGCGACATCAACCCGGCGGAGTGGGATGCCTATCTGATCTACGGCTATGGCAGCCGCCGCCGCTCGGGCGATTTCGCCCATGGGCTGAGCCGCGATTTCCGCGAGGCGTTATTCACGGCACGGCTGCGCGACAGCCTGCTCGCGCAACATCTCGACGCGCTGCGCGGGCTGAGCGATGCGCCGCTTTTCGCGGCCCTCACCCCGCTGGAGCTGGAAGGGCCAAGGCGCGCGCGGCTGCTGGCCCACAGCGCCGAGGTTGCGCTGGCGCAGGCGCAGCTTTGCGACGGGTTCGGCGCGCAGCTGATCGCGCAGCCCGAGGCGTCCCGGCTGCGCGACCGTTTCACGCACCCGGAATACGGTCAAGCCGCGCCCCGGCTGGCAGACGCGGCAGGGCAGCGCTGCCCGGTGCATGAGGCGGGGGATTACCGGCATATGAACGCAGCCTACGGGGCGCTCTGGCTGCGGGCGTTTCTGCCGGTGCTGCGCGGCAGCCTGTCGGGCGGGCGGGTCAGGCAGGTGCGGTGATGAGGTGGTTGGCGATTGTTGTTGTGGTTCGGGAAGGGAAAAGGGAGCGTTTTGAGTCCCTTGCGGTCATACAGGCGCAGGGCAGCAATGAGCATTTGTTGAGCGATGGTGTGATGTTTCGGGCGCGTGATCTACGCGAAACATCCTGTTCAGGCTGACAAGATCAATTTCACAGCAATTGTCCACATCACCAGGGCAATCCCGCCCTCCAGAAGCCGCCAGGCCCTGGGTTGCGCGAAAAGCGGCCTCAGTTTGCCAGCGCCATAGCCGAGCGCGAAAAAGAACAGGAAAGAACCGCTGACCGCACCAGCGGCAAAGGCAAACTGCTGGCCAGTATATTGAGTCGAGATCGTACCCAGCAAGACCACAGTATCAAGATAGACATGCGGGTTCAGCCATGTCAGCGCCAGTGCTGTCAGCAGCACAGGGCGCAGCGGCTCTCGCGGGGCTGCACCGTCGATCCACAGCGCTTGCGA
>SKRP01000177.1 GCA_007118445.1 Natronohydrobacter sp. | reverse complement strand
ACGGCACGGCACGGCACGGCACGGCACGGCACGGCACGGCACGGCACGGCACGGCACGGCACGGCACGGCACGGCACGGCACGGCCGAGGCCGAGAAAATTCACCCAGCAGGGAGGCAAATTCCGATATGCAAACAACTTTCAACCCGTCTGCGCCATTTGGCCCCGCGTCGACAGGTCAAAACGCGGGCGGTGCGTCGGCGATCTCCAGTGATTTCCAGACCTTTTTGCGCATGTTGACGGTGCAGATGCAGAACCAGAACCCGCTCGAACCTATTGAAGCGTCTGATTTCGCAGTGCAATTGGCCACATTCTCTGGTGTTGAACAGCAGGTCGAAACCAATGATCTGCTGAAGCAAATGGCAACCCGAATGGGGCTGGCGGAATTGGGCGGTTGGGTCGGGCGCAAAGCTCTGAGCTCCGCGCCGGTTCATGTGACTGACGCGCCAGTTCGGTTGGTGCCGCCAGAGGTTGACGGGACCGATAGGGCAGAATTGATCGTCACTGATCTTTCCGGGGAAGAAATGGGCCGTTTCCCGGTCGATCTGGATGCGGATGAGCTGTTTTTCGAGATGCCGCCCGAGGACGAAGGCGGCTTCCCGCATGGTCACTATCTGTTCAAGATGGAGAGCTTTGCGGGCAGCAAGTCGCTGGGAACCCATCCTGTGCTCGGCTATGCCCGTATCGAAGAAGCCCGAATGGATGCAGGACAGATTCTGCTTGTGCTGAAAGGAGGGCAGATCATCAATAGCGAGATGGTGATCGGGCTGCGGGAGTGACATGCATCATGGCGCTGCAGCGCCGGCCTGGCATTCTGCCTGAACCAGTTTGCCCGGGCGGGTGCTGTGCATAGGACTGGTTTCGCCCCATGCAACTGGCCGGACGCGGCTGTCACATACGAAATCAGCCGGACGTGCTTGTCGCCTGCACGTCCGGTGGCAGCATTGGCTACAATGTCGGTTACAGATTGTCCCGATTCGGTCTGGGAGACTGCATTTCGGTTCAACCATCGCGAATTGGTCGGGGATATGGGCGTTTGTCCCTTGGGACGGACAGAAGCGGTGAAACCGTCGCCGCCTCAAAAAACGGCCCGATTTTGGCGACTTGCGCGCTTTGATGAATCTCTGCTTGCACTCGAGCCGCATATCAGTCCACTTGCATCAGCAAGAGGAGGGCGGGCAAGCGATGCGTGTGGCCATAAACGGATTTGGTCGGATCGGCCGCACTGTATTGCGTGCATGGCTGCAGGGCGGTTGGCCGGATGTCGAGATCATTGCGGTCAATGATATCGCAACACCGGAAGACTGCGCCTACCTGCTTGAATATGATAGCATATTCGGTCCGCTACAGCAGGTTTCGTTGCAGGATGAGGCGCTGGTCGTGGCAGGACGATGCTTGCGGCTGACCCATAGCGCCGATCTCTCGGAACTCGATCTGACGGATATCGATCTGGTCATGGAATGCACCGGCCGCGCGGACCGGACCGAGGTCGCGCGTCGCGGGATACGGGCGGGCGCACAGCGCGTCCTGATCTCTGGCCCGTCCGATGCGGCAGAGATCACCATCGTCATCGGGGCCAATGACGCAGAATTGCAGCCAGCGCATAGATTGATCTCGAATGCCTCCTGCACCACCAATGCGCTGGCCCCGCTGGCGCGTCTGCTGCAGGATCGCTGGGGGATCGTGACGGGTTTCATGACCACGATCCATTGTTACACGGGCAGTCAGCCGACGGTGGATGCGCCGCGCGGCGACCCGGCGCGCTCGCGTGCCGCAGCGCTTTCGATGGTTCCCACAACCACCAGTGCGCAGCGCCTGCTGGAACGTGTTCTGCCGCAGATGGAGGGTCGTTTGCTGGGCGCGGCGGTGCGGGTGCCGACGGCCTCGGTCTCGGCCGTGGATCTGGCGGTGACGCTGGAACACCCGGTCACGGTGGCAGAGGTGAATGACCTGTTGCGCGGGGCCGGGGGGGTGATCGGCTGGACCGACCGGCCGCTGGTCTCGGTCGATCTGCGGGCCCGGCCGGAGAGCATTGTCATGGCCTTGCCCGAAACGCAGCTGACCGATGCGGGGTTGCTGCGGGTCTTTGGCTGGTATGACAATGAATGGGGCTTTTCCTGCCGGATGCTGGACATGGCGCAGCGGATTTCATCCTTCTAGGCGCGAATTTCCTTGCAATCACATGTTGAAACGCGCATTGTTTGCCTGCGACGTTACCACTATCGACCACTGTTCTCCGTTTCGGCCACAGTCACTTCGATCTTGCACTGACTGAGCCGGGCTGCCGCAAAACGTGGGCAGCGTTACAACAGGAGACTTCACATGGCCACTGGCACAGTGAAATGGTTCAACGCAACCAAAGGTTTTGGCTTCATTCAACCCGATGGCGGTTCGAAAGATGTGTTCGTGCATATTTCGGCTGTCGAGCGCGCGGGCCTGCGTGGTCTGGACGACGGTCAGAAAGTGACCTTCGATCTGGAAAAAGGCCGCGACGGTCGCGAATCGGCCAGCAATCTGACTCTCGCCTGAGATCAGGGTTGCACGCGTCCTGCGGGGCGCAGCATCTGAGAGTGAAGTCCTCGCCTCTGGCGGGGACTTTTGCGTTTCCGGCCCATGCGCGTGGCATTTTCATGTTCCGAGCAACGTCTGACGGGTCAGCCCCGTCGCCGACTTGCATTCGGGCACAGGCTGCATGTGACAAACGAAGACCCGGCCTGAATGGCCGGGCCTGTCTTTTGTCGGTTGGGCGGCGAGGGGTCAGGATGTTGCCGGTCAGTCGGGCCGGTCATCCTTGAAGGTACGATGCCCCGAGATCATGGTCGAGATGATCGACTGGCGCGACATGATATCCTCGCGCACGGCGACATAGATATGCACGATCACGAAAACCACCATCGCCCACATGCCCATCCGGTGCAACATATGCACATCAAGGCTGTTTCCGGCCAGCGGGATGACCCAGCCGAACGCCTTGTACATCCAGTGATCCATGCCTTGCCCTTCGGCATAAAGCGCAAATCCGGTGATGATCATGAACACAGTCGCGACCGTGATGAAAAAGAACATTGCAAGCTGCGCGAGCGGGTTATGGCCCTCATACTTCTTCGGCTCTTTCGCCATGAACAGATACCAGCGGATTTCAAACCAGACTTCGGCCCAGAAATGGCGCGACCAGAAGGGGAAGGTGAATAATTGCCGCGCATGGTGGTTGCCGACAAAGGCCCAGTAGAGCCGCCCGAAAAAGCCCACGGTCAGCACCATGCCTGCGGCGAAATGCACGAAGCGCAGATAGCCGAAGAAGAACTGATAGGTGGCTTCCTGCGCAGTGAAACTGGGCAGGGGTTCGCCGATGAAATAGCCGGTCACGCACAGGACAAGGATCGCAAGCGCGTTGACCCAGTGCCAGATGCGCACCGGCGCTTCATAGACATAGACCGAGGTCTGTTTGTGGGTGCCCGCCTTGTGGAAGGGGGTGGCGGGTGTTCCCGCCACGTCAGGTTCTGATGCCATCGTCCTGCCCCCCCCTAGCGCACGCGCACAGTGGTCAGTTCATCGCCATCGGGCGACATGACATGCGTGGAACAGGCAAGGCATGGGTCGAAACTGTGCAGGGTGCGCAGCACTTCGACCGGCTCATCGGGGCGTTCCATCGGTGTGTTCATCAGGCTGGCCTCGAACGCGCCGATATTGCCCTGCAGATCGCGGGGGGAGCCGTTCCATGTGGTCGGCACCACGCATTGATAATTCTCGATACGCCCGTCCTTGATGCGGATCCAGTGCCCCAGCGCGCCACGCGGGGCTTCGGTGAAGCCCACGCCCTTGGCTTCCTTGGGCCAGGTTTTGGGATCCCATTTCTCGACATTGGCGGTATGGGTGTCGCCATTGCGGATATTGGCCACCAGCTTGTCGAAGAAGTATTTCTGCAAGCGCCCGCAATATTCCGATTCCAGCGCGCGCGCCGCCGTGCGCCCAAGGGTCGAGAAGAGCGCATCGAACGGCAGGTCCATCGTGCGCAACAGACCATCGACCTGATCCTTGATATCCTCATGCCCCTTGGCATAGCCCACGACATAGCGCGCGAGCGGGCCCACCTCCATCGCGTGACCGCGCCAGCGCGGGGCCTTGATCCAGCTGTATTTGGCGGCCTCGTCCAATTCGCGGATATCGGTGCGGGTGCCTTTCGCGTTGGGCCCAAGCACATATTGCGCTTCCGAGATGCCGTCCCAGGGGTGCAGACCGCGCCCCGGTTCGCCGTAGGTGTACCAGGAGTGATCGACGAATTCCTGCACCTGTTCGGGGTCGCGCACATCGACATCATGCACTTCCGACAGGTTGCCATTGATGATCGCGCCGCGCGGCAGATGCAACTGACCGGCACTGAAATCATTGGCGTTTTCAGGGATATCGCCATAGGCCAGACAGGCTTGCGAGGACAGCCCGCCGCCATGCAGCCATGTGCGGTAGAAATTGCCAATGGCGATGACGTCTGGGATATAGACGTTGTTGTTGAACTCGATACATTTGTCGATGATCGAGCTGGCCAGATTCAGCCGCTCCATATTGATGCCCGCGCCCGCCGCGCCCACGCCATCCATATTGATCGGGCAGGGTACGCCGCCCACCAGCCAGTTCGGATGCGGGTTCTTGCCGCCGAAGATCGTGTGAATCTTGGCGATCTCGCGCTGCAGGTCGAGCGCTTCCAGATAATGGGTCGTGGCCATCAGATCGGCTTCGGGCGGCATTTTATAGGCCGGGTTGTCCCAATAGCCGTTCTTGAAAATGCCCAGCTGGCCGGATTCGACGAATTTCTTCAGCCGGTTCTGCACATCGCGGAAATAGCCGGGGCTGGAGAGCGGATGCGCGGGGCTGACCATATGCTGCAATTCGCTGGTCGCCTTTGGGTCGGCGCGCAGCGCATTGATCGGATTGACCCAATCCAGCGCGTGCAGATGATAGAAATGCACGACATGGTCGTGAATCTCCAGATTGAGCTGCATGATATTGCGGATCGAATTGGCGTTGTCGGGGATCTGGATGCCCAGCGCATCCTCGACCGCGCGCACGCTTGTCAGAGCGTGTGTCCCGGTGCAGACCCCGCAGATGCGCTCGGTAAAGGCCCAGGCGTCGCGCGGGTCGCGACCCTTCAGGATCACTTCCAGCCCGCGCCACATGGTCCCGGTGGAAACCGCATTGCGGATCACGCCGTCTTCATCGACATTGATTTCGCAGCGCATATGGCCCTCAATGCGCGTCACCGGGTCAATGACGATCCGGCGGCCGGATTTGTCCATCGTGTAGCCGTTCGGTGTTTCCAGCATGGATTATGCCTCCTCTTTCGCGGCCTTGGCCGCATTGGACTGGCCCACGGCCTTTTGTTGTGCGCGCTTGAGCGCTGAGAGCGCGGCATGGGCGGCCACTGCGCCGCCCACGACCCCGACAGCGGCCAGGCCCACACGGTCGGCATTGGCCTCGACCCCGAATTGGGTGATGTCGGTCACGCGGTCATAGAAACTGCCCTGATCCCAGAAGCCGTCCTCGGAGCAGCCAATACAGCCATGCCCGGCCTGAATCGGGAAGCTGACACCCTCGTTCCAGCGCACGGTCGAACAGGCGTTGTACGTGGTCGGCCCCTTGCAGCCGACCTTGTACAGACAATAGCCCTTGCGCGCGCCCTCATCGTCCCAGTTTTCGACAAACTGGCCTGCATCGAAATGCGGGCGGCGGTAGCATTTGTCATGGATGCGCTGCGAATAGAACATCAGCGGGCGGCCCTGCCGGTCCAGCGCGGGCATACGGTCAAATGTGACCATATAGGTGATCACGCCGGTCATGACCTCGGCAATCGGTGGGCAGCCGGGCACCTTGATGATGGGCTTGTCGGTGATGACCTTGTGAATAGGCGTGGCCTGCGTTGGGTTCGGGCTTGCGGCCTGCACACAGCCATAGGACGCACACGCGCCCCATGCGATGATCGCTTTCGCGTCCTTGGCCACACGTTTCAGCTTGTCGACAAAGGGCTTGCCGCCCGAGATGCAGAACATCCCGTCTTCATTCAGCGGCGGGTTGCCCTCGACCGCCAGAATGTAGTTGCCCTTGTATTTGGCGATGGTCTCTTCCAGCACGGCTTGCGCGGCCAGCCCGGACGGGGCCATCAGCAACTCATCATAATCGAGGCTGATCATCGACAGGATCACATCCTTGGCCAGCGGATGGCCCGAGCGGATGAAACTCTCGGAACAGCAGGTGCATTCCAGCCCGTGCAGCCAGATGACCGGGGTGCGGGGCTTGGTTTCCATCGCATGGGCGATTTTCGGCACGAAAGCAGGGCCAAGACCCAAAGCGGTTGCGGTCAGGGTGCAGTATTTCATGAAACTGCGCCGCGAGATGCCTTGCGCGCGCATCACCTCGTAAAAGGTCTCGATTCGGTCATTGGGGGTGTCGGGCATCGGGTTTCGGGCCTCCTCCGGTCTGCACTGCGAATTTCCTGAGAAAAAATGCCTCAGCCTTGGGCGGCATGGCAGGAAAAACGCCCGTTTGCTGTGCAGGCGCATAAGGCGCTGAAAAGATGCAGCTTTACGCGCGAGGGGCGGAACGGGCCCCGGTGAAGGGGTTTCCACTGTGATTTTGCAGCGGAAACAGGCTTGCCAGAGGGTCGTGTGCAGCGGCATGCAACCCCTGATCGGAGCGGTTGACGGATGGCGCAAGGGGTGTATGACAAATACTATAATTCGTCATACGATAGGAAAGCCCTGCCCATGATCCGATTTTGTTTGCTTGCCACAGTTGCAACCTTTGCCAGTTTCACGGCGCAAGCCGGTAGCCTGACCCTCTTCGCCAGTGGCGAGGATCTGGCGACCGAAGGCTTCAATGCGCCCAAGCTGACCAAGGATGGCTGGGCGCTGGAATTCAACCGCATCACTGCCACTTTCGACCAGATCACCGCATGGCAGACCGATCCGCCCTTCATGGCTGAGGGGCCAGAGATTTCCGGCGTGGCGCTGCCCTTTGACGGCCCGTTCACCGTCGATCTGGTCGATGCAGATGACGCGGACCGCGTGGCGCTGGCGACAGTTGACGCGCCTGCGGGCCATTTCAACGCGCTGTCCTGGGCGCTGGTGCCGGGTGACGATGGTTTCTCGCTGGTGCTTGAAGGTATCGCGCGCAAGGACGGGCAAGAGGTCAGTTTCACTCTGCGCAGCACCGATAGCGTGGCGCATGCCTGTGGCGAATATCTGGGGGATGCGCGCAAGGGCTTCGTGACGGAAGGCGGCGAAGCTGATCTCGAGATCACATTGCATCTTGACCATCTTTTCGGCCGCGCCGACAAGGCAGAGGATGATGAGATGAACCTTGAGGCCATCGGCTTCGAGCCTTTCGCCGCAGGTGGTGAGTTCGAGCTGTCGCTGGAGGGGTTGCATCTGGGCCATGTCGGAGAAGGCCATTGCTATGACTTCGCACACTAGGCTTGCTGCCTTGGCGATTTGCGCGGCGGGGTGTTTCACCCCGCTTGTTGCGTTGTCGCATGCAGCCCTGATCGAGGCCGAGACCGCCCAGGCCGTGCGGCTCCATGCGTTCTACGACACCGGCGAGCCGATGTCGCACGCGCAGGTGATCATCTATGCGCCTGACAATCCTGTCAGCGCTTGGGGGCAAGGTGTGACAGATCGCGACGGGCGGCTGGAGTTCGTGCTGGGGCCCGAGACCGGGCGTTGGAGCTTTCAGGTCCGCCAGTCCGGGCATGGTGCGATGGTGCATGTGGAGGTGGGCGATGATGCCCCTGTCGTGACGGCCACCAGCAGCGCGCAAAGCTGGGGGCAGCGGCTGGTGATGGTCGCATTGGTGGGCTGGGGGGCATTGGGAACGGCGCTGTTCGCGCTCGCCCGCAGGAAGGGGCGCGATGCATCTGCCTGACGGGATCGTGCCAGTGGAAATGGCGCTGGCAGGATATGCCTGCACCGCAGGGCTGGTCGCCGTGGCGCTGCACCGGATCAAGGCGCGGCCTGACCCGCAGGCTGAAATCCCGCGTGTGGCGATGCTGACGACGGTTTTCTTCGCGGCCTCGCTGGTCGCCGTGCCTGTGCCGCCGACGACCGTGCATCTGATGCTTGCGGGGCTGATGGGGGTGATGCTGGGCTGGTTCGCGGTGCCTGCGATCATGGTCGGGCTGTTTTTGCAAGCGATGCTGTTCGGGCATGGCGGGCTGACCACTCTGGGGCTGAACGGCATGATCCTGTGCCTGCCTGCGCTTCTAGCATTTGGTCTGTGGCGGCAGATCGGGGGGCGCTGGCCGGATCTCGCGGCCTTCGGGGCGGGGGCAGGGGCTGTGGTGGTCGCTGTGGCGATCTTCGCGACGATTGTACTAACCGGGCTGCCTGCCGAGCTTGACGCGCGCGCAGAACGTGCGGCGGTGCAGGTCTTTGCGCTCGCGCATCTGCCGTTGGCACTGGCCGAAGGGGTCATCGTGCTGGTCTTGCTGCGCGTGCTGCGCCGGATCGAGCCGCGCCTGTTGCCGCATGGCTGAGACCTCGCCGCGCGCGCGGCTGATCCTCGCGCTGGTGCTGGCCTTTGGCTTTGCTGCCGTGCAGGGGCTGGCCGTGCTGCCCTTGGTCATGGCGCTGGCCTTGGGCGTGGTGCTGGCCTTTGGTGCGGGGCGCGTGGTCCTGCGCCGGATGCGCGCGCCACTCCTGCTGGTGCTGGGGCTGACGTTGGTGCTGCCGCTGATCTCGGGGCCTACAGTATTGGCCCAGATCGGCCCGGTGGCGCTGCGTCTTGAGGGGTTGCAGGCGGCGGCCCTGATCGCGGGGCGGCTTCTGTCCATCGTCGCAGTGACGCTGGCGCTTCTCGCCACGCTCTCGCCCTTCGATCTGGTGGCCGGGTTGCGCGCCCTTCGCGTGCCTGCGCTGATGACCGATCTGGCGCTTCTGACCCTGCGCTACCTTGACGAAGTCACGGCTGAGCTGCGCCGCGCGGCCGTCGCACGCAGCCTGCGCGGGGGCAAGCGTGGTTGGCGCGCGCTGCCCGATCATGCGCTGGGGCTTGCCAGTAGCCTGATCCGTGCGCAGGCCCGGTCTGAGCGGCTATGGGCCGCGATGCGGCTGCGCGGTTATGGGATGGGCCCAGAGCCCGATGCGCCGCCCTTGCAGAATTTCGAGCGTTTGGCCATTACCGGGGCGGTGATTGTGGCCCTGGGGGTGATATGGCTGGACCGGATCCTGTGAGCGTGCTGCACTGTGATGGCCTGTCCGTGGGTTGGCCGGGGCATGCGCCCGTGCTGCGTGATCTGTCATTCCGCCTTGCGCCGGGCGAGCATGTCGGGCTGGTGGGGCCGAATGGGGCGGGCAAGACCTCGCTTTTTCACACGATTGCTGGGGTGCTGCCTGCACATGCCGGGTCAGTGCAGGTGCAGGGCCGCGCGGTTGTGCCGGGGCAGTTCCGTCCCGAGACAGCGCTTGTGTTCCAACAGGCCGAGGACCAGCTCTTCTGCCCCACTCTGATCGAAGATGTCACCTTCGGGCCGCGCAATCTGGGTCTGACAGAGGCCGAGACAACTGCCCGCGTGCAGGCGGCGCTCGCGCAATGCGGGCTGACGGGCCTCGAGGACCGTCCGGTCCATCACCTCTCGGGCGGTGAGAAACGCCGCGCCTGCATCGCGGGCGCGCTGGTCATGCAGCCCGATCTGATGCTGCTGGATGAGCCCTCAGCCGCGCTGGACCTGCGGCAGCGGCGGCGGTTGATCGCGCTTTTGCAGGGCATGGATCAGGCGCTGCTGGTTGCCAGCCATGATCTGGAACTTGTGCTGGAACTCTGCCCGCGCGTGATCGTGATCGATCAGGGCCGCATCTGCGCGGATGGCCCGGCGCGGCGGGTGCTGGGCGATGCGGGCCTGATGGCCGCGCATGGGCAGGAAGTGCCGCATTCGCTCACGCCGCATCACGGTGTGGGGCATGTGCATGTCAGAAACTCTCTTTGACATGCAGGTGTTCATGCGGCGCGCTGCCATGGCCGTGATCATGGGCTGAGGCCGTGCTTTCCACCGGGATCAGGAACAGATTGCCATGCATCACCCCGCGCTGGCCCAGGACCCCATCGGCATAGGCGCGCAATGCCTCGACCGGGCCGCGCAGGATGGCGGTTTCCAGACAGGT
>SKRP01000188.1 GCA_007118445.1 Natronohydrobacter sp. | reverse complement strand
CACTCTCATCTTTATAGGTGTATCGTTTAGCAATTGCATCGTCGGTTTGTGGACGGTGTTGGGGATTCCAAGTGAATTGCGCCGACTTATTGAAGCACAGTAATGTGTCGGAAAGCCATGGCCAGCGCTTTGCATCGTTGTGCGTCGCAGTTCGTTGCCAGATTATTTCTGCACCAAAATTCCTTGCCCCAAACACCGCATCCAGCAGGATCTTCAGGTAATGGCTCGCGGTCGGGTCGCAATGCAGATAGAGGCTTCCGGTGGGCTTGAGCACCCGGTGCAATTCCAGCAGGCGCACGGCCATCATGGCGAGATAGGCCATCATGTCATTCTCGCCCAGAAAGCTGCGCATGGCGCGCAGCATCTCAGACGCGTTGCCATTGCCCGAGCGCAGCACCTCGCCGAAGGCCTCTTCCGCCGTGTCGGTCCAGTGCCATGTGTCGTCAAAGGCCTCGATCTGCGCGGCGCTCTCATTACCCTGCGGCCCTTTGAACAGCACATTGTAGCTGGCATTCGAGTTGAAGGGCTGGTCGAGATAGATCAGGTCCACGCTCTCGTCGCGGATCGAGTCGCGCAGCACGCGCAGGTTGTCGCCATAGTAGAGGTGATTGGTCATTGCGCCATCCTGCTCTGCCCGCGTGAATTCAGGGTTAATACACCCCTATTCCTCATACCACCAGACATCCGGCTGAAACCCGATCCAGTCGCCATAGATCGGCAGGCGCTCGGGGAAGCGCAATTCGCGGACATGGGCGATGCGGGCGCGGTCGTTGAACCAGAAGGGGACGACATAGCGGCCCGCCATCAGCACGCGGTCGAGGGCTTGGGCGGCGGCGATGAAATCCTCTTGCTCGGTCGAATTCAGCAGCCGGTCGATCATCGCGTCGATGGCGGGGCTTTCGACCCCCATCCAGTTGCGCGATCCGGGCGCAGTGGCGGCCTCGGACCCCCAATAGCTGCGCTGCTCGATGCCGGGGCTGAGCGACATGGCGCGGATCGTGTAGGTCATGTCGAAATCAAACGCGTTGGTGCGCTCGGTATATTGCGCCGAATCGACCTGCGCGACCGTGACATCCATGCCCAGCCGTTTCAGCGCTTCCGCGTAGATATCGGCAATCGACAGGATCTCGCTCGATCCCTGACGCAGCAGGAGCGTGAAACGGAAGGGCTCGCCCGCGTCATTGCGCAGAATGCCTGCATCATCGGCCTCCCATCCGGCCTGCGCCAGCAGGCGGGTGGCAAGGCGCATATTGGCGCGGTTGGCGACAGAGCCGTCGGAAGTGGGCAGGCTGTAGCCTTCCAGCGTGTCGGGATAGAGATCGGCCTCAAACGGCGCGAGGAACTCGGCGACGCGACCTGTGGCGGGGCCATCTTCCATCGCAAGGAAGGAATTGCCGAAGACAGAGGTGATGCGCGGGTCCACGCTGTCATTGATCACCTGCCAGACATATTCGTAATTGAAGGCAGTGATCATCGCCTCGCGCACGCGCCAGTCGGCAAAGAGCGGGTTGCGGGTGTTCATCACGAAACCGGCGATGCCCGAGGGGCGCTGGTGGGGGATTTCGGATTTCACCACCTCGCCCGACTGGATGGCCGGGAAATTGTAGCGGGTGTTCCAAGCGTGGGCATTGGTTTCGCGCATGGTGGTCAGCAGGCCCGAGGTGAAGGCTTCGAACATGGCATTGCCATCGCCGAAGAACTCCATGCGGATTTCATCGAGATTGGCCTGACCGCGCATGAAGGGCAGGTCGCGGCCCCAATAGTCGGGATTGCGCTTGAGATAGACGTAGCGACCGGCCTCGAAGCGGTCGATGATGTAAGGCGCAGAGGTGATCGGGATGATCGAGGTGCCGGATTCGGCGAAATCGACGCCCTCCCATTGCGCTTTCTTCAGGATCGGGCGCAGGCCTAGGATCAGCGGCAACTCGCGGTCGGGTTCGTCGAAGGTGAAGCGGACGGAACGCTCGCCGGTCGCTTCGGCTGTTTCCACACGCGACCATGCGCCGTGATAGCGGGGGTGGCCGATGGTGCCGAGGGTTTCAAACGACCAGAGCACATCCTCGACCGTGACGGGGCTGCCGTCAGAGAATCGGGCTTCCTCGCGCAGGGTGAATTCGACCCAGGAACGGGCCTCATCCGTCTCGACTGATTCGGCCAGCAGGCCGTAGAGGGTGAAGGGTTCGTCCCAGGACCGGCCCATCAGCGCTTCATGCGCGAGATACTGGAGCTGCCAGGGGGCACGCCCACGCAGGATCAGGGGATTGAGCGAATCGAAGCTGCCGACCTCGCCCTGAACGATGCGCCCGCCCTTGGGCGCGTCGGGGTTCACATGCGGAAGATGCGCAAAATCTGGGGGGAGGGCCGGGTCGCCATACATAGCGATGGCATGACGCGGTTCTGTGTTGGCAATCTGCGGGGCGAGCGCGCCCGACGCCGCCAGGGCCAATGCGGTAAGGGTATGACGCAGATGTGACAGCATCGCAGCTTCTCCGGGGTATCTCTGGGGTGCGGTTTCCCGGGACGCTACAGTGCGTTGCCAAGCTTTTCAAACTTTTAGCTTGGAAGCGCCGGAGGGACGCGTTATATATATCTCACTGCTCGATAGGTTTCTTGCCTGTATGAAACCT
>SKRP01000112.1 GCA_007118445.1 Natronohydrobacter sp. | reverse complement strand
TCGCTGGAAGCGCGTGACGCCAGCGGCTGGCGCGACCTCTACCCCGCGCTGCGCGAGGGCTACCGCGCTGGCCGCATCCCGCTGGAAAGCCACTGGAACCCGCGCTGCCCCAATCTGGTGCGCTATGAAGTGATGGCGCATTTCGGCCATTTCGTCACCGAATCCTCGGAACATTTCGCCGAATATGTGCCCTGGTTCATCAAATCCCACCGCCCCGACCTGATCGAGCGCTTCCGCATCCCGCTCGACGAATACCCCAAACGCTGCGAGGAACAGATCAAAGCCTGGAGCGCGCAGGCCGAGGCGCTCAAATCCGCCCCGCGCATCGAACACGCGCCTTCGAACGAATACGCGGCCACGATCATGGACAGCATCACGACTGGCACGCCTTCGGTGATCTATGGCAACCACGCCAATCGCGGCTACATCCCGCAACTGCCCGCAGGGGCCGCGGTCGAGCTGCCCACTCTGGTCGATGCCAACGGGCTGCAACCGACTGTCGTGCCGGACCTGCCCCCGCATCTGGTCGCCCTGATGCGCACAAACCTGAATGTGCAGGAACTCACTGTGCAGGCGCTCTTGACCCAGAACCGCGAGCATATCTACCATGCGGCCATGCTCGACCCGCATACCAGCGCCGAACTGGACCTGCGCCAGATCCGCGCGCTGGTGGATGATCTGCTGGCCGCCCATGGCGACTGGCTGCCCGACTGGTGCCATGCCAGCGCAGCCGCATGAGTTTCATCTTGCCAGAAATACTCAAATACACCCTCACCGCCCGGAGCATCGCATGACCCCGATCTATCCCGACCTGCAAGGCGCGTCTGTCTTCATCACCGGCGGCGGTTCCGGCATCGGCGCGGGCCTGACCGAGGCATTTCTGCGTCAGGGCGCAAGCGTCGCTTTCGTCCAGCGCTCCGATGCCAGCCGTTTTTGCGACGAAATGGCCGAAAAAACCGGCCATCGCCCGCTTTTCCTGCCCTGTGACATCACCGATCCGGACGGCCTGAACGCCGCCATCGCGCAGGCGGCCAGCGCACATGGCCCCGTGCAGGTGCTGGTCAATAATGCCGCCAATGACCAGCGCCATTCCCTGACCGAGGTGACGCCCGAGTTCATGGACCGGGCGCTGGCGATCAATTTCAAATGCTATGTCACCGCCTGTCAGGCCGTCATCCCTGCGATGCAGCAGGCAGGCCGGGGGGCGATCATCAATATCACCTCGATCAGCTACATGATGGGCAATGCCGGCTATCCGCTCTATACGGCGGCCAATTCGGCGCTGAACGGGCTGACCCGCAGCCTTGCGCGCGAATTCGGCCCTGACCGGATCCGCGTCAATGCTCTGGCACCGGGCTGGGTGATGACCCAGAAACAGCTTGACCAATGGGTCACGCCCGAAGCGCTGGCCGCGCATCTGACCCGCCAATGCCTGCCCGACACGCTCGATCCCGCCGATATCGCAGGCGGCGCGCTGTTTCTCGCCTCAGAGGCCAGCCGCGCGATGACCGGGCAGGCGCTGGTGATCGATGGCGGTGTGGTGGTGACCGGATGAGCGCGCCTGATCTGAGCATGATGGACTGGATCGCGGTGGACTGGGGCACCTCGCATCTGCGCGCCTGGGCCATGACAGGGGACCGGCCCCTGTGTCACGCCCGTTCCGGTCAGGGCATGGCGCAGCTGTCGCAGGACGCGTTCGAACCCGCGCTGCTGGCGCTGATCGGGGACTGGCTGCCCGCAGGGCAGGTCACGCCCGTGCTTGCCTGCGGCATGGTCGGCTCGCGGCAGGGCTGGGTCGAGGCGCGCTACCGCGCTGTGCCCTGCACGCCTCTGGCCGGGCCGTTGGTGCGGGCACCTGCGCGCGATGGGCGGCTGTGCTGCCACATTGTCGCCGGGCTGAAACAGACCAGCCCGGCCGATGTGATCCGGGGCGAGGAAACCCAGATCGCGGGATTTCTGGCGCGGAACCCCGGCTGGGACGGGGTGATCTGCCTGCCCGGCACGCATAGCAAATGGGCCCATATCAGCGCCGGCGAGGTGGTCAGTTTCCAGAGCTTCCTGACCGGCGAGATCTTCGCGCTGCTGTCGGAGCAATCGGTCCTGCGCCACACGCTCGCAGGCTGGGACGCGGCCGGGTTCGAGGCCGGGTTCGCGCAAGGCTTCGAGCGCCCTGACCGCCTGCTGGCACGGCTTTTCGGTCTGCGCGCAGGCGCTTTGCTGGACGGCCTGCCCCCCGATCGCGCGCGCGCGAAGCTCTCGGGGCTGCTGATCGGCGCGGAACTGGCAGCGGCGAAACCCTATTGGCTGGGCCAGACTCTCGCAGTGATCGGGGCCGATGCGCTGGCGCAGCTTTACGCGCGCGCGCTGGCGGGCCTGTCGGTGCCGGTCAGCACCCATGACGCGACCGAAATGACGCTCGCGGGGCTGGATGCCGCGCGCGCCCTGCTGACGGAGACCCCATGCGAAACCTGATCGCGATCCTGCGCGGGATCACCCCGCCCGATGCCATCCCTGTCACCCGCGCGCTGATCGCGGCGGGCATCACGCGGATCGAGGTGCCGCTGAATTCGCCCGACCCGCTGCAGAGCATCGCGGCGATGGTGGCGGAATGCGGCGATCAGGCGCAGATCGGCGCAG
>SKRP01000033.1 GCA_007118445.1 Natronohydrobacter sp. | reverse complement strand
TTGCAGACGCTGAACGAAGTGCTGATGGATCTGGGCTTCAATGATTACACTGGTAATCACGGCTCGACCTTCAACATGGTGCTGTTCACCCTGTCGCTGATGATCGGTACCGCGGGTCTGCCCCACGTCATCATCCGCTTCTTCACGGTTCCGAAAGTGGCCGATGCGCGGACCTCGGCAGGCTGGGCGTTGGTCTTCATCGCGCTGCTTTACACGGTTGCTCCGGCTGTGGGTGCCATGGCGCGTCTGAACATCATCACCACATTGTGGCCGGACGGGATTTCGGGCGAACCGCTTGCCTTTGAAGAGCGCCCCGACTGGATGCATAACTGGGAACGCACCGGTCTGCTTCGCTTCGAAGACAAGAATGGCGATGGCCTGATCCAGTACTATAACGCAGCAAACCCGCCGCAGCGTGCGATTGACGAAGGCTGGGAAGGCAATGAGATGGTGTTGTTCAACAACGACATTCTCGTGCTGGCTAACCCCGAGATTGCACAGCTTCCGGGTTGGGTGATCGGTCTGATCGCGGCAGGTGGGTTGGCGGCAGCGCTCTCGACTGCGGCAGGTCTCTTGCTGGCAATCTCTTCCGCTGTGTCACACGATCTGATCAAGTCGATGATCAATCCAGGCATCTCGGAAAAGGGTGAACTTCTGGCCGCTCGAATATCGATGGCCTTTGCGATTGCGCTTGCAACCTATTTGGGGCTCAACCCGCCGGGCTTTGCCGCGCAGGTGGTGGCACTGGCCTTCGGTCTGGCGGCTGCGTCGCTCTTCCCGGCCATCATGATGGGCATTTTCTCGAAGAAGATGAACTCGTCGGGTGCCATTGCAGGGATGCTGGTGGGTCTGATTTCGACTGTCGCCTATATCTTCACCTATCTGGGCATGTTCTTCATCCCCGGCACCAACCTTCTGGCAAACACGCCGGATAACTGGCTGTTCGGCATCTCGCCGCTGAGCTTCGGCGCAGTTGGTGCGGGCCTGAACTTCATCGCAGCCTTTGTGGTGATGAAGATGACCGCGCCGGTTCCTGCCGAGATCGAGGAACTCGTGGAATCGATCCGCGTGCCGAAAGGTGCGGCTGGGGCAGTCGATCACTGATCCAGAACAATGAAACTGGCCTGTCCCTGTGGCACACAGGGGCAGGCTGCCCAATCCCGGGCCGTCAGATCAGGAAACACGCACATGACTGACATATCGCCCAAGGTTCTGGAATTCCTTCAGAACGTGCATCCTTACGATTCCCTGCCGCAGGACGAGCTGGCGCGTGTCGCCAGTTGCTTCAGCCGCAGAGAGCTGCCCAAGGGCACTGTCGTATATTCCGCAGGTGACCCGATCACCGGCGTCTATCTGGTGAAAACCGGCACGATCGAGGTGACGGACACGCATGGGGCGCTGGTCTCGATGCTCAGCCCGCGCAATTCCTTTGGCGAACGCGGGCTTATGCGTGACGGGCTGGCAGTGACCACGGCGACCACCACATCGGATGCCGTGATCCTGTGTCTGCCCGCTGATGAGCTGCGCCATCTGATCGCCAATTTCCCGGCTTTCGAGCGATTTTTCAGCCGTGGCAAAAGCGGGGCTGCCGCGCGCCAGAACGATCTGGCGACGCTGAAAGTCGCGGATCTGATGGCGCGCAAACCCTTGAGCGTGACCATTGCGACCACCGCGCAGGAAGCCGCGCAACTGATGCGCCAGCACCGGTTCTCCTGTGTGCCTGTGGTCGAGGGGGAAAAGCTGGTCGGCATTGTGACCACGCGCGACCTGTCGGGCCGTGTGCTGGCCGAGGGGCGCCCGCCTGAAACCCCAGTGGCCGATGTCATGACCCCGGACCCCCTGGCGCTGAGCCCGCAATCGCTGGGGTCGGATATCCTGCATATGATGCTGGAAAACCGCATCGGGCATTTGCCGGTTGTCCGGGATGGCAAGCTGCTGGGCATGATCACCCAGACCGATCTGACGCGGTTTCAGGCGATCAGTTCGGGCCAATTGGTGCGTGATGCGGCCACAGCCGACACCTATGAGGCGCTGGCCCATGTCACAAGCAGTATCCCACAGCTTCTGGTGCAGCTGGTGGGCGCGCATAATGCCCATGAGGTCGTCACGAGGCTGATCACCGATATCGCGGATACAGTGACCCGGCGTCTGCTCAAACTGGCCGAAGAAAAGCTCGGGCCCCCACCTGTGCCCTATCTCTGGGCAGCTTGCGGGTCACAGGGGCGGCAGGAACAGACCGGGGTCTCTGATCAGGACAATTGCATCATCATCGATGACACGGTCACGCCTGATGACATGGCCTATTTCACGGATCTGGCGCGGTTCGTGTCGGACGGGCTGGATGCGGCGGGCTATTTCTACTGCCCGGGCGACATGATGGCGACCAATCCGCGCTGGTGCCAGCCGGTCAGCGTGTGGCGGCGGTATTTCAAGGGCTGGATCAACACGCCTTCGCCCGAAGCGCAGATGCTGGCCTCGGTCATGTTCGATCTGCGCCCGATTGGCGGGCAGGTCAGCCTGTTCCGCGATCTGCAGGAAGAGACCCTGACTGCCGCCAGCAAGAACTCGATCTTTGTCGCGCATATGATCTCGAACTCGGTCAAGCACACGCCGCCACTGGGCCTGTTGCGCAGTTTCGCGACGATCCGCTCGGGCGAATACAAGAATCATGTCGACATGAAGCTCGGTGGCGTGGTGCCGGTGACGGATCTGGCGCGCGTCTATGCGCTGCGCGGGCGGATCACTGCGGCCAATACCCGCGCGCGGTTGCTGGCGGCCGAGGAAAAGGGCATCATCTCGGTCTCGGGCGCGCGCGATCTGATCGAGGCATATGACCTCATCGCCAATCTGCGGCTGGAAAATCAGGCCAGTCTGGTGCGCATGGGGCGCAAGCCGGATAACTTCCTGGCACCCTCGGATCTGTCGGATTTCGAGCGCAGCCATCTGCGCGACGCCTTTGTCGTCGTGCGCACCATGCAATCTGCAGTTGGCCAGCTGGCCGGCACTCTTGGCTGAAAGGAATCGGCGTGCTTCTGGAATTCATCGCAGTGATTGTGGCAGGCTTCGGCGGTGGTGGCACGGCCATGATCCTGCGCCGCCTGAGCCGCTCGACCCTGCCCGAATGGCTGACCCCGGCCGGTGTGGCCGCAGGCATGCTCGCCATGGTGATCTATCTCGAATATTCCTGGGCCCCGCGCTATCAGGCCGGATTGCCGCCTGAAATCGTGGTGGTCAGCAAGAACCAGCACAAGTCGTGGATGCGGCCCTGGACCTATGCGATCCCGCTGACCAATCGGATTATCGCAGTTGATAACCGCATCCGTCAGCGCAACAGCCGCAACCCCGATCTGGTGCGCACAGGCGTTATCCTGCAGGAGCGCTGGGCGCTGACCATGGGGTTTGAATCGATTTTCGATTGCGCCAATGCCCGCCGCGCCGATCTGACCGAAGGCACCCGGATCAATGATCAGGGCATCCCGGTCGCGGCGGAATGGTATGCGCTGGCCCCTGATGACCCGTTTCTGACGACTGCTTGTGAAGGAGGAGCACATGGAGGACACGTCGAGGAAAGCTGAGATTCTGGTGGTCGAGGACGAGGATAATATCGCCATCGCCCTCAATTACCTGCTGACCCGCGAAGGCTATAATCAGACCCGCATCGCGACCGGGGAGGGCGCAGTGGATCTGATACGGACATCCAGGCCGGATCTGGTGTTGCTGGATGTGATGCTGCCGGTTGTTTCGGGCTATGAGATCTGCCAGTCGGTCCGGGCCGATCCCGAGTGCAATTCGGTGCGCATCCTGATGATGACCGCGCGCGGCTCTGCGATGGAACGGCGCAAGGGGTTGGCGATGGGGGCGGACGGGTTCATCTCGAAACCCTTTGAGTTGAAGGAATTGCGCGAAGAGGTCCGCAAGATTCTGGCGGGTGAGACCGGGGACATGCCCCGGACAGGCGTTGCCGATGCTTGAACGGCTCAGCCTGCGCATCCGTATCCTGCTCTTTTTCGCAGCGCTTGGCATTGGCGCAGTGGCCGCGATGGGTCTGGGCGGCTGGCTGGTGCTGTCGCGCATGGATCATCCGGACCTCGTCGGGGCCTTCGTGCAGGCCGGTATTCTGGGCGGTTTCCTGATCCTGTTTCTGGTCACGGGCATCTGGTATCTGTTCGATGCCAATGTCGCCCGCGCCATCGATGCTCTGGCCAATGCGATCCGGACGCGGGCTGTGGCGGATGTCGGTGACGATATCGGGGCCGAACGCGAGAAGGCGAAATATCTGGGCGATCTGGCCCCGGCGGCCGCGGCGATCACGCGCTCGCTTGCTGAAACCCGCTCGGCGCTGGCCGAATCGGTGGCGCGTGAAACCTCGCGCCTGTCGGCTGAAAAATCGCGGCTGGAAAAGCTTTTGGCGGATGTGCCGGTCGCGGTGCTTCTGTGTACGGCAGATTATCAGCTTGTGTTTTACAATGGTCAGGCCGTGAATGTGCTTGAAGCGGGCGGTGCGCCCGGTCTGGACCGTAACTTGCTGGATTATCTGCGCGAAGGCCCGGTGCGCCATGCCTATGAGCGCATGAGCAAACTCAACGACCCCGAAGCTGCCTCTGATCTGATCTGCGCGACGACCGGCACCGGGCGGCTGTTGTCGGGCCGCATGCGCGTGTTGCGCCGCACGGATAACACCCGTCGTCCCGGTTTCGTGCTGACCCTGCGCGATGTGACCACCGATCTGGCCGCCCATGCCGCGCGCGAGGCGCTGCTGTCCGAGGTGTTCGACCGCGTGCGCCGCCCTGCCGCCAATCTGCAGACAGTGATTGGCGTGTTGTCCGAAGATGCCGAGATGACGCAGAACCAGGATCTTACGCAGGCCATGATGGCCGAGATCCAGGCGCTCAGCTCTGCCATCACGGAGCTGGGCACGCGTTATGACGAGGGCCGCAGCGACTGGCGTCCGCAAAGCCAGATCCGGTCGCGTGACCTGATGGATGCGATCACGGCGCAATATGATGCCTCGGGCCTGTCACTGGAGGTCGAGGGCCCTGAGTTGATGCTGACCTGTGACGGGTTCGAACTGGCGCTGTTCTTTCGCTGGCTGGGCGAGAAACTGGCCGCACAGGACCATGCGCGCGCTTTCCAGCTATCCCTGAGCGAAGAGGACGGTCCCGGCGCTGTCATCGACCTGATCTGGCAGGGCCTGCCGCTGCCGGTGGGGGATTTCGATGCCTGGCTGAATGAGCAGATGGATGCTGATATCCCGGACCTGACCCCGCGCGCGGTGCTGAACGCGCATGCGACCGAAGCCTGGACCGAGACCCGGCCCGATGGCGCTGCTGCTGTGCGTCTGCCGATCCCCAATGCCCGCCGCGCGACGCTCCGGCCTGCCCCGATCGAGCGCGAGGTGGTCTATGATTTCGAGCTTCTGTCAAAGGAACGCAATGCCGGTGTTCTGGAAAGTCGCCTACAGGATTTGACCTATGTGGTGTTCGACACGGAAACTACCGGGCTGACGCCTTCGAGCGATGAAATCGTGCAGATCGCGGCGGTGCGTGTGGTCAATGGCCGCCGTGTGCGGCGCGAGGTATTCGACACTCTGGTCGATCCGCAACGCCCCATTCCGGCCAGCTCGACCGAGGTGCACGGGATCACGGAAGAAATGGTCAAGGGCGCGCCGACAATCGCCGATGCCGGCAAGCGCTTCCATGATTTTGCGCGCGGGGCGGTTCTGGTGGCCCATAATGCACCGTTCGACATGGAATTCCTGCGCCGTCACGAGAAGAATATCGGGGTGAGTTTCGACCATCCGGTGCTCGATACAGTGCTGCTCTCGGCGGTGGTCTATGGCCAGCTGGAACAGCATTCGCTCGATGCGTTGACCGCACGTCTGGGCATCACGATCCCCGAAGAGGCCCGCCATACCGCGATTGGCGATACTGTGGCGACCGCAGATGCCTTTCTCAAGCTCATCCCGATGCTCAGATCGCGCGGGCTTGAAACTTTCGGCGATGTGCTGACCGAGGTGCGGCGACATGGCCGCTTGCTCAAGGATCTGAATTGACCTGCTTGCCGCTGCTCTTAACCCGAGCTTAACCAACGCTGTGCAATCTGTCGGCATGCTATCAGGGCAGCCGGGGGTTTGTGGATGACCGAAGCGATCTTGTTGAGCCTGACAATCGTGACGACGGCCAGTCTGTTGGTGCTGGGCTGCATGGCCATTTTCGCGGGCCTGTCGCGCGGGTCAGCCACATTTGAACCAGCCCCTGGCCAGTCGGATCGCGATGCGCTGTTCATTTTCCGCAGGGATGAGTTGCTGGACTGCTCCGAATCGGGGCAGACCCTGCTCGATTCTCTCGGCCATGATGATACGGGCCCTCACAAGACCGCTGTCTGGACCAGCTTGCACAGTTTTCTGGCCGCGCGCTTTCCCGATCTCGACCAGACACTTGACGGATTGATCGGCGCGGGTCTGGTCGAGTTGCGTTCGGGCCGTGATGACGGTCTGGTGCTGGGGCTGCGCCATATGCGCGGGCTGCTGCATCTGCGCCTGACCGATACCAGTGCCGAAGGGGCGCTGATGGCCATCGACCGGCTCAGTTTCGATGCCTTGCAGGGCGAGCTTGCCTCGCTGCGCGCGGTGGCGCGCAATGCGCCTGCACTGATCTGGAAAACCGATCCCGATGGCAAGGTGGTCTGGGCGAATTCGGCCTATATCCGGACCCTGCAGCAGGATGCAGAGTCGCCCTTGCATCTGACCTGGCCGCTGCCGGCCCTGTTTGCCGATGTCACACGCGATCACAAGGGGCGTATGGCGCTGCGCCGCGATGACGATGTGCGCTGGTTTGCCCATTCCGAAACCCGTTGCGAGGATCAGACCCTGCATTTTGCTGTGCCGATCGACGCGGCCGTGCAATCCGAAGCCGCGCGGCGCGAAACGCTGCAGACATTGACGCGTATCTTTGCATCACTGCCGATCGGGCTTGCGCTGTTCGATGCAGAGCGACGGTTGCAGGTGTTCAACCCGGCGCTGATCGACCTGACCCGGTTGGAGCCGATCTTTCTGGCGGCCAGGCCCAGCTTCGAGCAGGTGCTCTACGCCCTGCGCGAAAACCGCATGTTGCCGGAACCCAAGGATTTCCAGCATTGGCGGCGCGAGATCGTCGAGATGGAAAAAGCCGCCGAGACCGGCGCCTATTCCGAGGAATGGTGTCTGGATGGCGGGCGGACCTTTCATGTGACGGGTCGGCCCCAGCCCAATGGCGCGATTGCGCTTTTCATCGAGGATGTCACGACCGAAACGACGCTGGCCCGGAACTTTCGCAATGAAATCGAGACCGCGCATCATGTGCTTGATGCGTTGCCTGAAGCGATTGTTGTTTTCGGCCTGTCCGGCCAGGCCTTGATGGCCAATGATGGGTATGCGCGCCTTTGGAAGGCAGATCCCTGTGTCGATCTGACCGATGGTGGCCTCGCACAGGCGCTGACCATGTGGTCCGAGGCTTGCGAGCCAACGACCTTCTGGGCGCGGCTGGCGGAATTTGTCGCGCAGGCTGATACCAATGACGAAATCACCGGTTCGGCGGCGCTGCGCACGGGTATTCCACTGGCCATGCGCGTGCGGCGTCTGAGCGGCGGGGCGCTGATGGTGGTGTTCCAGCCGCTGGCGCAGGGGCTGTTGTCTGGCCGGGCGGATCAGAACCGGCAGGTCGAACTGATCCGCCGCCCTGATCCGGTCACGGCGCCGCGCGAAACCGGGCGTATGGCCAGCCCGCCCGCCGAACCGCCTTTGCCCGCTGTGCCCGCGCGCAAACCCCGCACGGCGCGGCATTCCAGCACGCGGGTCCGGGCCTGAACGTGGCAGCAGGCTTCGCGCTGGTGCCGCTGGCCCGGACATGGCAAGGTGAGCGCATGAAAGATGCGTTCTCGATGACCCTGACCACCTGCGCGCCCGAGCAGACCACTGAGCTGGCCGCGGCCATGGGGGCCTTGCTGCAACCGGGTGATACGCTGCTGCTTGACGGCCCTGTCGGCGCGGGTAAAAGCCATTTCTGCCGCGCGCTGATCCAGTCGCGGCTGGCGGCGCTGGGCCGGATGGAGGATGTGCCCTCGCCCAGTTTCACGCTGGTCCAGACCTATGCGCTTGGCGAGACCGAGCTCTGGCATGCGGATCTCTACCGTTTGTCCGACCCGCAGGAGATCATCGAGCTCGGGCTGGAAGAGGCTTTCGCGCAGGCCATCTGCCTTGTAGAATGGGCCGAAAGACTGGGCGATATGGCCCCCCGATCCGCATTGCATCTGACGCTGTCCCCCGGATGTGACCCGGAAATGCGCCAACTGCGCCTTGACGGTCCGCAGCACTGGCAGGACCGGCTGGCCGGTCTGCTGGACCGGGTCTGACAGGGGCACGGAATGTTTGATCACGATCCCGCTGCCCCGCGTCTCTTCGCCCTGCCACCCGGCGTCGATTTCCCGCGTGCCTTTGCCGCAGGCTGCGCCGCGCGACTGGCCTCCAGCCCGCCCGAGGCGCGGGCGCGTGTGACAGTGCTGGCCAATTCCGCCCGGATGCGCGCACGGTTGCGCGCGGCTTTCGCCGAGCAGGGTCCGGGGTTGCAGCCGCGCATCCGCCTGATCACCGATCCGCTGCTTTTCGCCGGTGCCGCGCAGCTTCCGCCCGCCATGCCGCCCCTGCGTCGCAGGCTGGAACTGGCGCAGCTGGTCGAACGCCTGTTACAGGCCGCGCCCGATCTGGCCCCGCGCAGCGCGCTCTTTGACCTCTCGGACAGTCTGGCGCGGCTCTTTGCCGAGATGCAGGCCGAGGGCGTGTCGCCCGAGCGGCTGCGCGAGCTGGATGTCAGCCGCCATTCGGGGCATTGGGCGCGGTCGCTGGCCTTTATCACGCTCGCCGAACAGGTGGTGCGCAGGGACGCATCCGATGCCGAGGGCCGGTTGCGTGCGCAGGCCGAAGCGCTGATCGCGCGCTGGCAGGACATGCCGTCGCAAGACCCGATCCTGATCGCGGGATCGACCGGATCGCGCGGCACAACCGCGCTTCTGATGCAAGCCGTGGCGCGCTTGTCGAAAGGGGCGGTGGTCCTGCCCGGCTTCGATTTCGAGATGCCTGCCGCGACATGGGCGGCGCTATCCGACGGGGCTGCGCCCGAGGATCATCCGCAATACCGTTTCCTGCGCCTGTGTCAGGCGCTGGATATCGGCCCCGATCAGGTCCGGCCCTGGAGCGCGGATGCCGCCCCGGAACCGGCCCGGAACGCGCTGGTCTCGCTGGCGCTGCGGCCCGCACCCGTGACGGATCAATGGATGCAGGACGGCCCGCGCCTGCGCGATCTGGACCGCGCCTGTGCAGATCTGACCCTGATCGAGGCCCCGTCGCCGCGACTGGAGGCGCAGGCCATCGCGCTGCGCCTGCGCCACGCGGCCCAGACCGGGCAGAGCGCCGCGCTGATCACGCCTGACCGCGACCTGACGCGGCGGGTGACTGCGACGCTTGATCAGTGGCGCATCACGCCCGATGACAGCGCGGGCCGCCCGCTGGCGCTGTCAGCGCCAGGGCGGTTTCTGCGTCATGTGGCCGGGCTGATGGCCGCACGGATGGACGGGCAGGCGCTGTTAACGCTACTGAAACACCCTCTGAGCCATAGTGCGGGGGATCGCGGCCCGCATCTGCTGCACACGCGCGATCTGGAATTGCGCATCCGGCGCAAGGGCGTGGCTTACCCCGAGCCAGCGTTTCTGCGCGATTTCGGGCAAAACGGGGATCGTGCGGATTGGGTCGAATGGCTGTGTGCCACATTGCCTTGCGCCCCTGACCCGGACCCGCGCCCGCTTGGCGATCTTGTCGCCGCGCATCTGGCGCTTGCCGAGGCGCTTGCCGCAGGGCCAATGGGCGGTGAAAGCGAATTGTGGCAGGCTGCTGCCGGGGTCAGGGCGCTGAGTGCCATGACCGAGCTTGCGCGCGAGGCGGGGCATGGCGGCGCATTGTCGCCGCGCGATTACGAGGCTTTCGTCACCTCTTACCTGCAGGGGTTCGAGGTGCGCGAGCCTGTCGCCGCCCATCCCGGCATCATGATCTGGGGCACTCTGGAAGCGCGGGTGCAAGGCGCTGATCTGGTGATCCTAGCCGGGCTGAACGAAGGGATCTGGCCCAAGACCCCGGAGCCCGACCC
>SKRP01000330.1 GCA_007118445.1 Natronohydrobacter sp. | reverse complement strand
TAAAGACGATTTCCTGCCGCCGGTCGCCCCAAGGTTCGACCCAGTTCTTCGCGATTTCGGCCTGCGCATCAGGGTGCTTGGGCAGGCGTTCTTCGGGGACCGAGGCCCACCAGCGCCCCAGCGGCGTGACCGAGGACATTGCCCCTGCAAGGCTGAACTCTGCGGCCCAATCGGGCCGGGTGGCAATCCAGAAATGCCCCTTGGCGCGGATCACACCGGGCAAGGGGCCATTGAGCACCTCATGAATGCGGGCGGGATGGAATGGCGCGCGGGCGTGGTAGACGAAGCTGGTGACGCCATACTCCTCTGTTTCGGGCGTGTGGTTGGCAAAGCCGTAAAGCTCCTTGGCCCACATCGGATGTTCATGCGCGCGGTCGAAATCGAACCGGCCTGTGTCGAGGATGGCAGCGGCAGCCACATCCGAATGCGTCGTCTCGATGATCTGCGCATCGCCGTTCAACGCGCGGATGATCTTGCGGGCGGCATCGACCCGCGCGGGGCCTGCATCCGCGCATTTGTTGAGGATGATGACATCTGCAAATTCGATCTGCTCGGTCAGAAGCGTGACAAGGCTGCGGTCATCTTCATCGCCCAGGCTCTCGCCCCGGTCGCGCAGGAAATCATGGCTGGAGAAATCCTTGAGCAGGTTCACCGCATCGACCACCGTCACCATCGTGTCGAGCCGCGCCACATCCGACAGGCTTTCGTCATTCTCGTCGCGGAAATCGAATGTCGCGGCGACAGGCAGCGGTTCGGAAATGCCCGTCGATTCGATCAACAGGTAATCGAAGCGCCCTTCGGCGGCCAGGCGGCGCACCTCTTGCAGCAGATCATCGCGCAGAGTGCAGCAGATGCAGCCATTGCTCATCTCGACCAGCTTCTCGTCCGAGCGCGACAGCTCTGCCCCTTCGCGGACCAGATCGGCGTCGATATTGACCTCGGACATGTCATTGACGATCACCGCGACCCGGCGGCCGTCGCGGTTGTTCAGAACGCGGTTGAGAAGCGTCGTCTTGCCGGCGCCGAGGAAACCGGACAGGACAGTGACAGGCAGGCGGATATCTTGGAGTGTCATGGATGCCTCATGGGTGGGGTGTCTTGGGTCAGCTTGAATGCAGCGCCCGCATCGTCCGTGTCGCGTATATGCGGGCCGCGACAGTGGTCCGTCCACGCTTCTTGCCGGTAGATCGTTATTGGCTGGCCTTCGGGGATCGCGTCGAGCAGCGCCAGTTTCCGGCGCCTCGATGGTATAGGCGGAGCAACTGGCCGGAAGCGACAGGCATGGCCGAGCCAGTGTGACAGGATCAGCCGGTAGCCGCGAATGGGCAGGATGAGCGCCCGGATCATAAGCCCCTTCATACGCGCATTCGCCAGCGGCTTTCACCATCTGCGTCCGCGACCGCGACGCCCAAAGCGGCGCGGTCTGCGCGCAACGCATCAGCGCGCGCCCGGTCCCTGGCGGCGCGGGCGTCCTGGCGGGCAGCAACCAGCGCGTCAGACTGCGCCTGCAGGCGGCGCACCAGCATGTCAACGACCACAGCGCGCCGCGCATTGCCGATATGCGCAACGCAATAAACCGGCGGTTCGCAGACATGGATCCGCATATGGGCGCGGTCGTGGGCCGCAAAGCTTTCAACCTGCCGCCCCATCGTATTGAACAATCGCAATCCGTGCGCGTCCATCAGAAAGGTTGCTCCATCGCGTGAACCGTCAGACCCGCAAAGCCCTCGCCCACGGGCAGGTGCCGGAGCTTGAGCAAGGACAGGCTTTCCTCCAGATCAGATTTCGGCATGTCGCGGGCAATGATGACCACGCGGGTTGTCGTGTCATCCGCAGGACGGTGCGTCAGCGGCACGGGTGGCGCAAAGATATTCTGCACACCATGGAAGACGAAGGGATGCCGGGCATCCTCGATGAAGGCGATGCCTTTTATCCGCAGGATATTGACGCCGCGCAGCGCAATCAGCGTATCCAGCCAGAAATCGAACACCTCGGCCGGTATCGGGTCCGCGATGGTCACAGAGGCGGTGGTGATCCGCTCATCTTTCGCATGATGCGAGGGCGCGCCAAGATCGACAGGTTTCGGCTGGGCCACACTCAAACCCGATAGCCCGGCCAGCGGGTCTTGCGCAGGCTGGGCGAGCCAGGCCAGCGCATGGTCCGGGGTCATGGGCTTGCGCAGTGCGCCAAGGCCCCACAAGCTGCCCGCAGGAACAGCACCCCGATCCGCCGTTATGCGGGGTGTGCCGGGGTTCAGCCGATCCAACAGCGCCTCCAATGCCGCCAGGGCTGTGACATCAGCCAGATCGCGCTTGGACAGCACGATCCGGTCGGCCATTGCGACTTGCGCCTGTGCCTCGGCGTGGCGATCCAGCGTCGCCGCGCCCAGAACAGCATCGACAACTGTGACAGTTCCGTCCAGCGCGTAATTCGGGGCCAGCACGGGATCAACCAGCAGCGTGTGATGGATCGGGCCGGGATCGGCGAGACCTGTGGTTTCAATCACCACACGGTCAAAGGCCAGTTCCTTGCGCACACGCCGCCCCAATAGCGAGATCAGCGTTCTGGACAGATCGCCCCGGATCGAGCAGCAGACACAGCCACCGGGCATGAGCACGACATTCTCGGCGGCTTCCTCGATCAGGTCATGGTCCAGCCCGGCATCGCCGAATTCGTTTACCACGACAGCAATCCTGCCCGCGCCAGGGTCATGCAGCAGACGGTTCAGAAGCGTGGTCTTGCCAGCCCCCAGAAAGCCAGTGAGCAGCGTGACAGGAATGGGATCGGGCATGACGGGTTTCCGGGTTGAATGATCTGGCCTGATCCGATTGTTATAATATAACATCCGACCACACAAGGCCGCGCTATGCCCAGCATAGAATTCCACCCCCGCTGCACAGTTGAAGTGGTCCAGCAAGGCAGCATCTTCGCCCCGAAATCCCGCCCCAACGGTCTGATGCCCTGCATCACAAGCGATGCGACGACCGGCAACACCCCGCGCGCGAGGAGACGCGCGCCTATTTCGCGCCCGAGGTGCTGCATGCAGTCGCTGCGTCGCGCGCCACTCTTGACTGAAACGCAGACCATCGGGGCCGCGCCGCTCTATGCGCCCGTCCCACCGGAGCGGCCTAGCGCCCCAGCGCCGCCAGGGCGTCCGAGATTTCACGCACAACCACGCCGGTCGCATCACCCAGATTGTTGCCCCGGCAGATCGAGATGCTCAAGGTCTCGGTCAAACGGCGATTGGCCAGCGGTCTGAAACACAATCTTCCCGCTTCGACATCGCTGCACACATCCGGCCAGGTCAGGAAACCCAGCCCCGCCCCTTGCCGCAGGAAAGTCAGCAGCGCCGTGATCGAATTCGAACTGATCTGGACGCGCGGATTGATCCGTTCGCTCAGGATCTCGGCCAGCAGGCGCGTATGCATCGACAATGCTGCTGACGGTAGACAAAGTGGATAATCCAGTGCTTCGGCCAGTGGTAGCGGTCCATCGCCCTGTAGCGCGAGTGACGGGGCAAAGACTGCGCCCAGATGATATTCCTGTGTCTCGACGATCACCAGACGCGAGAGTCTTGGCATATTGAACGCAACAATCATGTCGAGTTCCAGCGCCTCGGCTTGCGGGATGATGTCGCGGGTGCTGCCGACGGCCAGTTCAAGCTCGACTTCGCCGAAAACAGCCTCCAGCCGCCTTGTCATCGGCGGGATCAAGGTGGCGATCAGACCTTCCATGATGCCCAGCCGCAAACGCAGACCCGTGGCCTGATCGGCCTGATGCAGTCGCTTGGACAGGGCGGCATCCGACGCCATCCAGCGCAGGGCTTCATCGCGCAGCGCAGCCCCGGCCGGTGTCAGGGCCACGCCACTCGCACTGCGCACCAGAAGCGTCGTGTCATAGTTGCGCTCGAGCATTTGCAACTGTCGCGACAGCGCAGGGGCCGAAATATTCAGCCTCTCCGCAGCGGCACGGATCGAGTCGGATTGCGACACGACAAGGAAGGATCGGATCTCACGCGAGAAAGAGGACATGCGCCCAGTGTAAGGTTTTATGCAACGCCATGTAAATTTCTTTCTACTTTTTGAAACGCCCGAATCATGGCTAAGCTTCTCTGCGATGCAGCAAAGGAGCCGCACTTGCCCGACGATATCGCCCTTCTTCGAGAATCCCTGCGCGCAGGCGTTGCCGCGCGCGCGGCTGGAAATCACCCCTTTGGTGCGGTCCTTGCCGATGCGGATGGCAAGGTGCTCATGACCATGGGCAACGCCTGGCTGACGGATAAGGGCCCCGGCCATGCCGAAACCAATCTTGCCCGTGCAGCCGCCAGAAGCTATGAGCCGGATTTTCTTGCCACGTGCACGCTCTACACGGCGTTCGAACCCTGCTCGATGTGCGCGGGCACCATCTACTGGGCGGGTATCGGCCGCGTCGTCTTTGGCGTGACCGAAGCGCGCCTGTTAGAGCTGACGGGCGACAACCCCGAAAATCCGACCATGGCGCTGTCCTGCCGTGATGTGCTGGCCGCCGGTCAGCGCCATGTGCAGGTCGAAGGGCCATTTCCCGAACTCGAAGACGAAATCATCCGCTCGCATGACGGGTTCTGGTGATCCCGAACCCGGCCGTTTCTCTGCTCCAGAAAGGACACTCCATGTCACTCAAATCCCTGCCTCTTCTTGCCTCTGCTGCCCTTCTCGCCTCTGTTGCGCTGCCTGCCATGGCTATGGACAGGATCACCTTCCAGCTTGACTGGCTGCCCGGTGGTGACAAATCCGCGATTTATGTCTGCATGCATCACGGCTTTTGCGCCGATGCGGGCATCGAGGTCACGCTCGAACCGGGCCGCGGGTCGTCCGAGGCGATTACGAAGCTTGCCACCGGCACCTCTGACATCGGCCTGGCCGGGATCGAGGCGCTGATGGCCGCGCGTGCGACCGAGAACGTGCCCGTCACGGCTGTGATGAATGTCTTCAACATGGGCCCGCATGCCTTCTACACAACAACAGAGACCGGCATCACCACGCTCGCTGATGTGCGTGGCCGCTCCATCGCGACCTCGCCCTTTACCTCATCCAATGTGTTCCTGCCGCTGGTGCTGGAAGAGAATGGCATGTCTGAAGATGACATCACTCTGACCCGTTCGGACCCAGGCGCGCTGGGGCCGCTCCTGATGACTGGCCAGAGCGATGCGATCATCGCATGGCTCACGGATGTGTCGCGCTATGAGGGTCAGGCGCGCGAGGCGGGCAAGGAACTGGTCATCCTGCCTTGGGCGGATGCCGGGCTGGAGCTTTACTCGGCCTCGCTTGTCGCAGCCGACAGCTTTCTTGAGGAACGCCCTGAGGTCGCGAAACGCTTTGTCGCGGCTTTCAGGCAATCCCTCGAATTCGCCTATTCCGACCCTCAGGGGGCAGCCGATGCTGTGGCGGCAATTGTGCCTGAATTGTCCGCCGAGGATGTCAAGGGATCGTGGCTCGACGCTTCAGCACTGGCGTTCAACGACCTGACTGAGGAATTCGGGCTTGGTGCATTTGATGCAGACCGGCTGGCCGCAACATGGATGCGGGTGGCGGCGGCGCAGGATCTCGATCCTGCCGCGCTTGACCCGGAAAGCATCGTGGATCGCAGCTTCCTGCCAGCGGACTGAACTTATGGCGCTGGCGTCACACGCTATTGATTTCCGGGCTGTCGGCCAGGTTTTCGCAACAGAGAGCGGTCCTCTGACCGCTCTCGACGATGTAAACCTGACCATCGCGCAGCATGAATTCGTGGCGGTTTTGGGGCCGTCGGGCTGTGGCAAATCCACGCTTCTGCGCCTGAGCGCCGGGCTGATGCTGCCGACGACAGGGCAGGTATCGGTCTTTCGCCAGCCGGTGACACGCCCCCGCGATGATGTGGGCATTGTCTTTCAGCAAGCCACTCTGCTGCCTTGGGCGAACGTGCTGGACAATGTGACCTTTCCGGCGAAACACAAGCGCGGGCGGGTAGGGTCCGAGGATCGCGAGCGCGCCGCCGAAGTCATCGCGGCGGTGGGCCTGAAGGGCTTCGAAAAGCGCCTTCCGGCTGAACTCTCTGGCGGAATGCAACAGCGCGTGGGCATTGCGCGGGCGCTCTTCCTCAACCCCGATATCCTGTTGATGGACGAACCTTTCTCGGCGCTCGATGCGCTGACCCGCGATGCGATGGGGTTCGAGCTGCTCAAACTCTGGCAGGCCAGCCCCAAAACCGTGATGTTCATTACCCATTCCATCCCTGAAGCCGTGCTTCTGGCGGATCGTGTCATCGTCATGAGCGCGCGGCCCGGTCGCATCATCGCGGATATGGCGGTGCCGCTGGGCCGTCCCCGCGACGAGCGCGCCCTGCGCGCCCCCGAAGTGCAGGATTTCGCAGCCCATCTGCGCGAGTTGCTGATTGCGAAGGAGCCCGCCTCATGAGCGCCAGTGCCGAAACACAAGCCAAATCCCCCCGTGCAGAGCCGACGCGCAAGCCCTTCAGCCTGCCGCTATCCGAGCGGATGATCGCCATGCCGCTGGTGCTGCCCCTGCTGACCTTCGCAGTGATCCTTGTGCTTTGGGAAACCTCCACGCGGGTTTTCTCGATCCCCTCTTTCATCCTGCCCGCGCCCACCCGGATCATAGAAGGTTTCGGCGCTGTCACTCCTGCACGCTGGAGCGCGCATGTCTGGGCGACCTTGCGCGTGGCGCTGATCGGCTATCTGGTCGCGATTGCCGTCTCGCTGCCTATAGCCATCGGCTTGGCGAAATCACGGCTCCTGTCGCGCGCGTTTTATCCGCTCCTGGTGGTGATCCAGTCAGTGCCGGTTGTCGCTGTGGCTCCGATCATCATTGTTGTGCTGGGCACGGATGACGCGCCGCGCGTGGTCATCACTTTCATGATCGCCTTCTTTCCGCTGGTCGTGTCGATGACCACCGGGCTGATGGCCACGCCCCCTGAATTGATCGAGCTGTCGCGCAGCCTGCGCGCGCCGCAATATCGCGAGATCACGCAGATCCGTCTGCCCTATGCCATTCCCTATATCTTCTCGGGGCTGAAAATATCGGTGACTCTGGCCGTCATCGGGGCCGTGGTGGCGGAATTCGTGGCCGCAGATGTCGGCATAGGGTTCTTCATTCAGTTCTCGACCTCGATGTTCCGGCTGCCGCAAGCCTGGGCCGGGCTGGTCGTGCTGGTGGCGATGTCGCTGATCCTGTTTCAAGCGGTCAGCCTGGCGCAGCGTCTGTTCTTCCCGTGGTCTTTGCCCAGGGAACGCCGCTGATGCTGATCACGAATATCGCCCATGGCTGGACAGGTGACGCAGAAGGCACGCGGCTGGCAGGCGCGATCCGCGTTGAGGGGGGCATCATCACTGCGATGGGTGAGCTTGCTCCGCAGCCTGACGAAGAGGTGCTTGACGCGCGCGGCTGCGTGGTCACGCCAGGGCTTGTGAACACGCATCACCACCTGTTCCAGTCCGCGCTCAAGGGGCTTGCGATCAACGACCCGCTCGATCTTTGGCTGGAGCAGGTGCCCTATACCTACTGGCCTGCGCTCGATGAAGAGGCGCTGCGCATCTCGGCGCGCATTGGCCTTGCGGAACTGGCGCTGACGGGGGCGACCACCGTTTGTGACCATCATTATGTCTTCTCCGACCGCTACGATTACGACCCCGCCGAGGTGCTGTTCGAGGAAGCCGCGCGCTTCGGGTTGCGTTTCGTTCTGGCACGCGGCGGGATGGCACGCGGGCGCGACTTCGGCCCGCGAGTGCCAGCCGCGCCTGTCGAAAGCGTGTCGCGGTTCCTCGACGGGGTGGCGCAGGCCGCGACCCGCTGGCACGATGCCTCGCCCCTTGCGATGACCCGCGTGGCTTGCGCGCCGACCACTCCGAATTTCAACTTTCCCCCTGAAGCGCTGCCGGAAATCGCCCAAGAGGCCCGCCGCCTTGGCCTGCGGCTGCACGCGCATCTGTCGGAAAATACCGCCTATGCCGCCCAGACCCTGCGCGAGTTCGGCAAGCGGCCTGTGCCCTGGCTGGCGGGTCTTGACTGGCTCGGCCCGGATGTCTGGTTCGCGCATCTGGTCGATCTGACCCCCGACGAGGTGGCGCTGCTGGCCGAGAGCGGCACCGCCATGGCCCATTGCCCGCAAGCCAATGCGCGGCTGGGCTCGGGCATCGCGCCTGCGCCTGCGCTGCACCAGGCGGGCGGGACCGTGTCGCTTGCCGTCGATGGCGCGGGCGCGAATGAGGCGGCGGATATGGGCGCGGCCCTTTATTCGGCCTTTGCGCTGCATCGCGCGGCCCATGGCGTGGGGGCTACGACTGCTGGCACCGTGCTGCACTGGGCCACGATGGGCGGGGCAACGGCGCTGGGCCTGCCTGCCATCGGAGAGCTGGCCATCGGCAAAGCTGCTGATATCACGCTGTTTGATCTGGACCCCCCCCGCAACCTGGGCCTGCATGACCCCGGCCTTGCGCCCATGGTTACAGGGGCCGCGCGCGTGCGTCACAGCATGGTTGCAGGCCGTCTGATCCTGCGCGATGGGCAACTGCCGGGGCTCGATCTCGCGAGGCTTGCTGAGGATGCTGCCCGAACGACCCATCGACTGGCGCGCTGTGTCGTGCCGGAACCTGTTTAACCCCCGGAGTAGAAGCAGTCAGCGCCCCCAGGGTGCGGTCATTGCTCCCCCAATGCTCGAAGGAGACGCCAAGATGAGCACGACGGATTACACACTCGCGGAATTGAACAAGGAAGCCGGGCTAGGCGCTTATGGCGAAGAGGTCCAGCGCGACATCCCGCAGATCGACCTGTCGGACTATTTCAATCGCAAGCAGGAAATCAGCGACGCGCTTTGGGACGCGGCCACGGGCATCGGCTTTTTCCAGCTCACCGGCCACGGCATCCCGCAAAGCCTGATCGATGATGCATTCGCGCTCTCCGCTGGCTTCTTCGACATGCCCAGCGACACGAAGGCGAAATATCCGCTCAAGCCCGGCACCAATGCAGGCTGGGAATATATGGCGCAAGTGCGCCCTTCGACCGGGACGGCAGACCGGAAGGAAAGCTACCAGATCACTCTGCCGCGCATGGCGGGTCTTTGGCCCACGGGCGAAGAGCTGTTTGGCTTTCGCGAAACCATGCTGGCTTTCGAGCGCCATAACTGGGCCGTGGCGATGAAAGTGCTTGATTGCTTCGCCGAACGCCTCAGCTTCCCGCCGGGCTTCTTCACCGAGGGCCACGCGCCCGACACGAAAGAATACCAGTCCACCCTGCGGCTGATCCATTATCTGGGGATGGAAGATGCCAAGCCCGAGGATTTCAAGTTCTGGCGTGCTGGTGCCCATACCGATTTCGACTGTCTGACGCTTCTGCACCAGAAAGACGGGCAGGGCGGTTTGCAGGTCTGCCCCGGCAAGGACGAGAAAGGCCGCGCGACGCAATGGACGGATGTGCCGCCCATTGGCGGTGTGATCACCTGCAATATCGGCGACATGCTGATGCGCTGGTCGGATGACAAGCTGCTGTCGAACCTGCACCGCGTGCGCATGCCAAAGCCGCAGGAATATCTGGGGCCGCGCTATTCCATCGCCTATTTCGCGCAGGCCAATATGGACACGCTGCTCGCGGGACCGGAAGGCAAATACGAGCCGATGACCGCGCATGACTATATCCAGATGCGCCTTGGCGCGAATTTCGGGAAGAAGTGATGGGACTGCCGGTCATCGATATCTCGGGGCTGGCGGCCTCTGACCCTGCGGCGCGGCGCGCCGTGGGGCGCGATCTGCGCGCAGCCTGTCTGGAACATGGGTTCTTCTATTGCACAGGCCATGGCGTGCCGGATGGGTTGATCGACGCAGCGATGACCCAGACCCGCGCGCTTTTCGATCTGCCGATGGGGGCGAAGCGCGCGCTCGACAAGGCCCAAAGTCCTGCCAATCGTGGCTATGAGCATCTGGGGGGCCAGACCTTGCAACCCGGCGCGCAGCCCGACCGTAAAGAGGGCTTCTATATCGGCGAAGACCTCGCCCCCGATAACCCGCGCGTGCTGGCGGGCGCGTTCAATGCGGGCGCCAATCTCTGGCCTGCGGATCTGCCCTGTTTCCGGCCCGTGATGGTGGCCTATTTCGCAGCGCTAAGCGTAGTGGCCGCGCGGATCATGCAGGGTCTTGCCCTGTCGCTCGACCT
>SKRP01000085.1 GCA_007118445.1 Natronohydrobacter sp. | reverse complement strand
GAAGCGCCCAAGGTCGTGGGCCTGCATCCAGCCGCGTTGCGGCAGTACGAGACCTATGTCGGCGATCTGGAGGGGGTGTTCGCGGCCGGGATATCGCCCGACACCGAAGATGCCGCCGAACGCATCAGGCGCCTGATCTCTAAGGTGGTGGTTACCCCAGAGGACAAAGGCTTCAAGATAAGGCTGGAGGGCCGACTTTCCGAGCTTATGGAAGCCCCGAACCTCTACCCCAACATGCGCATACGGGCGTCGGGGGGAGCGGTGGTAGCGGAGGAGGGACTTGAACCCCCGACACGCGGATTATGATTCCGCTGCTCTAACCAACTGAGCTACTCCGCCAACGCTGAGCCGGATAGACGAGCCGCATCGGGGCGTCAAGCCCGATATTCACATCCATTGGCCAAAACCAGCGCCCCGAGCGATGCCAAGACTCATTCTGAACCCGCCGAATGCACGATATCAAACCCCGGCGCTGCAAGCTCGAATCCTTCGAACTGAAACCCCGGCGAGACTGTGCAGCTTACCAGCGTCCAGTCACCTGCTGTTTCAGCGGACTGCCAGAAACCCGGCGGCACCAGAGCTTGCGGGATCTGACCCGCCCCGAAATCTGCACCGAGCAGACTGGTCTGCGCTGGCCCGGTCGCATCTTCAGATATCCGCAGCCGAAGCATGGCCCCGGCGTGAAAATGCCAGATCTCGGTCGCGTCAATGCGATGCCAGTGACTGCGCTCCCCGTGCTTCAGCAGAAACAGGATTGCTGTGCCGGTCGGACGCGCGCCCGCTGCAACAGGGCTGCGCCAGGTCTCTCGGTACCACCCTCCCTCAGGATGCGGCCGCAATCGGAAACGGGCGATGATGTCTTCTGCTGTCATCAGGGGCCTCAGCGTGCATCAGATCTGCTGTGCCACGCCATCCCCACTTGGTCACACATGCAGGACAGGTTCCTAGCGCCAGTGATCCGGGCGGCGCTTGTGCGGAAAGGGCAGATTGGTTGACACGCGGCGATCATACTCTGACTGTGCCAGAAAGCGCAAACCCGCAACAGGGGTTTCCAGCGCAAGCGGCAGGACCGCGCGCGTCCATTGCGCGGGCCCGGTATGCCACCACGGATACGGATCGTCGGTCGCATCCAGCGCCTGACATACCAGATCAAGCGCGCTCTGCGCGACAGGATGCTCTGGCATAGCCGCAAGAAAATTATTCGCAACAGTCCCGAAACCGCGCTCGATACAGAATACGGCCTCTGCATCCTGCAACCAGGGGGTCACCGGCAGGCGCGGATATTCATCAAGATCTGCGAAAACCCCGCCCGCGTGCAAAACCCAGCACAGGCGGAACAGATCCGCGCGCAGGGCCGGATGCGTCATGGCGTGAAACCGGGCCAGAATGGCAGCGCCTGCATGGCGCGCCAGCCAGTCCGCCGCGCTTGGCAGGTCAAAGAGCACTGTCTCGAATTCCGGATGCAGCCTGCGCCACTGCGCGCGCGACCGCTCCAGCGCGGGGCTGGTCGGGCCCTCCCAGTAATGTGCGATTTTCCGCGGGATGGCGGCTCTCGGACCCGGGCTGAAGGCCAGCGCTCCCCGCGCCAGTGCGCGCTGCAACAGACAGGCCGCAAGCCCCGGCGACCCCGCCACCCGCGGCAGACCAAGCGCCTGCAGGCTTTCCGCCACAGGCCGTGACCCGGCACAGGTTGCGTTCGCGCCGCGCGATGCCGCTACGGCGTCCTGTGCGATACGGTCGCGCACATCAGTCGCAGGGAAAGCACCGATCTGCGCCTGTTTCAGCCTGTTGAACGTATCATGCGCCGCCACAGCGGCCAGAAAATCACCGCATTGAAAGGCGATCCGCGCCCGTGTCAGCCAGACGGCCATCCGTTCGGGGCAACACTGGGCTGCCTCTGACAAATCCGCGTCAGCTGCCACAGGATCGCCTGCCATCAATGCCAGCTCAGCCCCCACCAGCCCGGCATCAGCGCGCAGCGGGGCATTCGCCGCCAGTGCTTGTGCAGCCTCCTGCGCCTTGCCTGCGGCGCCCAGACGCCCGGCGGCCCGGAAACATTCGGCGCGCAGCAAGTGCAGACGCGCGGCCATCGTTCCGGAAGCGGCCCGCCGCGCCTGTGCCAGCCGACCTGCAGCATGACCCGGCAGCCCCATGCGCAGCGCAGCGCGTGCCGCAATCATGGCGCGCTCGGGAGCAATCGCCGGCGCCGCCTCGACCGGCACAAGATTGCGCCAATCCTCGACCGTTTCGCGCGCGGCCCGCGCCAGATGTGCCAGCCAGTCATGATGCGGGTGCAGCCGTGCTGCGGCCATTGCGTGATCGCGGATCTGCGCAGGGTCAGCCTGTCGGGCCATCTGCAACCGGATCCAGTGCACATGTGCAGTGCTGTCCCAGGACCACGGGCGATCAGGATCAATCCGGCCCAGAAGCAGCGCCTCGGCGCGGTCCGGATCGCCCTGTTCCAGCGCAAGCCGGGTGGCGGCCCGGATCAAGGCAGGCTGATCAGCGCCCGCAGCCTTCTGCCAATGCGCCAGAGCAGCAGGGGCACGGGTAAAATCGCCCTCCTGCGCGAAGGCTTCGAAAGCCGCGCGGCAAACCGGAACCGGCGGCTTGTCGAGCCCGTCGAACAGTTCTGCCAGAGCGCGGGCACCTGCGCTCAGATGCACGAGACGCAGGCGCAAGGCGGCTGCCTGCGGGGCGCGGCCCGCTTGCGCGAGCGCGTCGATATCTGCAGCTGCTGCCGTGAAATCCCCGCAGGCCAGCGCGAGTTCGGCACGGCGGTGCAGATCATCACATGCCGTGGAGGAGGCCGCGTCAATAAAGGCCAGCGCGCTGCATGCGCGATCCGGGCAGTTCTGGCGCAGCCAGAGATTGGCCAGCGCCGCGCGTCGCCGGTTGCCTTGCCACACACAGCTTTCCAGATGCGCCCGCGCTGGGCCGCGCGCGGCCGCATCTGCCAGATCATGCGCCAGAACTGCGAAATCAATCGATCCCGGCCAGCGCATCGAGGCCATATGCGCCGCCTTCGCGCCTGGCAGACCGCGTTCCCGGATCTGACGCAGCGCCATTTCCACCACGCGATAGGGCGCGCCTGCCTGCAGCGCCGCAATCACATCGCGCTCAGGCGCAGCCTTGTCCGTCAATGATCCGTGCCATAGCCGCGCATCCAGCCCGGCCAGCAGCGTGTCACCCGCGCGTGTCACCTGTACTTGCAATCAGATGGCCGCGCGCAGCACATCTTCGAATTCCTTGAAGCGCATCTTGAAATGCGCCTCTGCGGCCTGACGCTTGGGCCAGAGCAGCCCATGCAGGAAATAGAGCACATCCGAGCGTACCGGATAAGGCGTGCTGGCCCAGACGCGCTTGGCCATGCGGATATCGAACTCGGCCCGCGCCTCGGGCGGCATGTCGTCGATACTCAGACCGACATGGGCGTAGACCCGCGCAATGATCCCTTCCGGATCGGTCAGGATATCCTCGTAATTCAACACCAGAATATCATCATATTTCCGCGCCCAGCGCTGATAATTCGCGACATAAGAGCTCATGTCGAACACCCGCGCTTCCTGCAAGAGCTTCAGAAATGTGTCGTCAAAGGCGATTTCGGCAGCATCCTTGCCCTTGCCCTTGGTGCGCCAGAGCACATGCATCCGCAAGGCCGATACTGCCCGCGCCAGCGGGTCGCGCAGCACATAGATCACGCGCGCCGAGGGGTTCAGCGCCTTGCAATCGGCGATCTGCGCGTCCGAGAGCATGGAATATTCCGGGGTGAAATCCATCGCGCGCTGTTTCGGGTCCGGCGGTGTCATCAATCCGCGATACCAGTCCGGGCCGCGCTTGTGGTTCCAGTCCCAGTAATGCGCTTCCTTGTTGGTCGAGGTCACAGGATCCATATTCGGAAAGGAATAAGTGTCGGGATGCGCATTCAGCACATGATGCAACCAGCTGGTCGAGGCTTTCTGCGCGCCGATACAGAGAATATCAGCACAGTTTTCACGGGCGGGATGGGTCACGTCTTGTCTCCAGGCATATCAGGCGCGAGGCTGTCGCGAATCTTCTCAAGCGGCTCGGTCAGGGGCCAGCGTCTGATATACGCATCAAGATGGCGCATAGTTTCGTCGCGCTTGCCTGCCGCATCCGCCGCGCGGATGGCCAGACCGCGCCGATGGGGATTATCGCCCAGAGAAACAGCGGCTGAATAGGCCGCAAGTGCCGCATCCGGCTGCCCGGCGCGCATTTGCAGATCCCCGACCATGCGCAGCGAGAAGCCGGCATTCTGCCATTTGTCATCCCGGCCCGACTGCGCAACCTCCAGCAGACGCGGCAGGGCCAACCCGATCAGCGGCTCGGCCCGCCGGATCTGGTTGAAATCAAGAAGCAGCCGCAACATGGTTGAAAGCTCGGGCGCATCACAGCTCTGGCCTGCGCTCAGAACAGTGCTCATGCGCGCAATTTCCTGCTCGGCGATCTGCCACATGCGGAAGAAATCGAGATAGAGAAACAGCGCAAAGGGCGCGCCGATATCCTCTGCCCGCGGATAGCTGGCCGGTTCACCCAGCGCAAATCTGTGGCGCAGGAACCCTGCGGCCTGCAGTTTCGCAGCCAGTTCGAAGATTTCATCGGCATGGTGCGCGGCATTGTCCGAATGGGCCACCAGCCTGGTATCATCATCGACCAGCGTCGCGATGCATTCATACCGATACCGGCGCTGGTTGCGGTCATCGACACGCCGGAAAATATCCGTGCCAAGATCACCCGTTACGGCTAAATCTGCAATCTGCCCCGGCACGGTCCCTGCTCTCTCGTCAGCCTGCGTATCAGCGACGTGTGTGGCTGCACTGTGTCAAACTGACGGCACGGATTCAACTACAAGTTCATTACAGATAAAGGCAAAATTTCTGGCCTGTCTGGGCAGGATGATCGACAGTTTCGGCGACCGGGCCTCTGACAGCCAGTCGGCATCAATCTCGCGCATGATCACACATCCAAGCGATTGACGGCAGGCATGAACCGCAAAGTCACTTATCGGATATTCGGTCGCCCCCCCGGCTCCCTGAATCTGGCGAACAAGCGCTGTTTCGAACAGATAGCAGGCGCTTGTCGCAAGCTGCAGATGGACACGCAGCCCCTGTCCGGGCTGCACCAGCCCGTCAAGACAGATCTCTATCGCGGCCCAGTCACCTGTATCCGGGATCTGCAGATATAATTGGCGCTGCTGCGGTGAATTCTGCATCAGAAAGCCGTTTCCCGGCGTATGACAGGACAATTCCAGCTGTTCCGCGAAACGCAGGCCAGGGGAAACATGCTGCGAATGGTCCTCCTGCGGCAGCTTGCGCCAGAGATCGAAAACACGCTGCTGCTCTGGAACCCGGGGGATCGCCGGGGCGGGTGCGGGTGCTGGAGCGCCCTGCTCATCCGCGGGTTGCAATGCGGCAGAAAGATCCAGCATCAGCGCACTGAAGGCCGCCTGCACCTCGCTGCGGTCGCGGTCCAGCCGGTCACGCAGCGCGTTCATTTCGCCATCGACTTTCTGCCAGATCGCGCTGGTCTCGTAATTCAGCTCGGCAAGCAGATCTGCCGCAATGCTGCGGGTGGTCGCGGCGGCAACAGAATCGCTGGCAAGATCAATGCCGGGCCGTGCAAGATCGGCAAATTGCCGCCAATCATAGGACGGGTTGTCGAGCGTGTTCATCAGCACATTGCGGGTGCGGTCATCCGCGCGCGAGACACGCCGATGATGGAAAGCAAGCTTGCGGTCCAGAATCGCCAGCCGGTACCGCGCCAGAAACAGGTTCATGAAGGCACGGTCTTCCATCACGTCGAAATGCTCTGGAAAGCCACCAACGGCGAGGATCGCTTCGCGGCGGATCAGCCATTGCACCGGGTAGATATCCTGCCGGTAGCAGGCATAGGCCAGCGGGTTCAGGAAGAACTCGCCACGGTGAAATGAGGGCGGCAGCGTGTCCTCGCCGATCACGCGGATGTCCTGCACCTCGCCCGTATCCACCAGATCTTCGCGCAATGCCGTGACCTGCGCGGCAACGCCCCCCAGTTCAGGAATATGCGCCCGCGTGCGGATATAGAAGGACGCCAATGCCGACATGAAGTCGGGATCCCATGTGTCATCATCATCCAGACAGGCGACCAGCTCGCTGTCCAGCGCAGCAACCCCGCGATTGAACGCGGCAGAGCGCCCCAGCCCGGGCGTCAGATCAAGCATGGTCAGCTTGCGCTGACCTTCGAGCGCCGCGCGCTCGGGCGCAATCACTGCCCCAAGCCGCGCCGCATCGCCACCATCATTGACCAGCACGACATGCCAGTTCTGATGCGTCTGGGATTGCACTGTGGCCAGCGCCCGTCTGACAAATTGCGGCCGGTCCTTGGTCCGGATCACCACACCGATGGATACTTGATCTGCACTCGTCACACGCGCCTCACTAAACAAATATCATTGCCTCTGCGCAGGATCGCCCGATCCTGCGCGATTCGGGATACCGCTAGACCCTGCATCAATCTCGTGTCAAGAATATGCCATGGAGCAGGGCATAATGCACAAACTGTGACGCAGACCGGTCACGTGCCTTGATCTCGCGGCAGACGCGCGCCCAGATGGGGACGGCCCTGTGCTTCGGCCAGCGCAATCTGACGCTCACGTTCGCGAAAACCTGCACGGCGGCCCTCGGTAAATTCATCCACGCAATGATGACATTGCACCCCCTGTTCATATTCGGGGCGCTGCCTGTCCTCGGGCAAAAGCGGACGGCGGCAGGCATGGCACATGACATGCGGCCCTGTTTTCAGCCCATGCTCGACCGAGACCCGCTGATCGCACACGAAACAGGCCCCGTTCCACAGGCTCTCCTCCTGCGGCACCTCTTCCAGATATTTCAGTATCCCGCCCTCCAGGTGGAACACATCCTCGACCCCCTGCCCCAGCAGATAGTTGGTGGATTTCTCGCAGCGGATACCGCCTGTGCAGAACATCGCAATGCGCTTGTTGTGAAAGCGGTGGCGGTTTTCTTCCCACCAGGCGGGGAAATCGCGGAAACTGCGCGTGCCCGGATCAATTGCCCCTTCAAACGTGCCGATGGCGACCTCGTAATCATTGCGTGTGTCGATCACCGCCACATCCGGCGCGGAAATCAGGTCGTTCCAGTCCGCAGGTGCCACATAATGCCCGACCCGCGCACGCGGATCGACATCAGGCTGGCCCATCGTGACGATTTCGCGCTTCAGCCGCACTTTCATCCGCCCGAAAGGCATCTCGGCCGCCGGGCTTTCCTTCCACTCGAGATCCGCACAGCCCGGCAGCGCCCGGATATGCGCCAGCATTGCGTCAATGCCGTCGCGCGTCCCGGCAATCGTGCCATTGATCCCTTCGCAGGCCAGCAAGAGCGAGCCCTTGACTCCCTGCGCCTCGGCCAAGACCAGCAGGGGCGCGCGCAGGGCGGCAGGGTCATCAAAGCGGGTGAAATGATAAAGTGCAGCAACTGTCAGCATGGTTCCTGCTTTACTGCGCCAGACCGCGCCGGACAAGAGATGTTGACGCGCGCCCATACGCGGCTTAGCCCTTGAGACAGCAAGGAGACCCGCCATGAGCCATGCCCTGATCGTGATCGACCTGCAAAACGACTTCTGCCCCGGCGGTGCGCTGGCCGTGACAGAGGGCGATCAGATCGTCAGCGGCATCAACGCCCTGATGGACAGCGCGACGGCAGTGGTGCTGACGCAGGACTGGCACCCGGCGGATCACAGCTCTTTTGCCAGCCAGCATCCCGGCCTTGACCCTTTTGCAGTGACCGGGATGGACTATGGCCCACAGGTGCTCTGGCCCGATCATTGCGTGCAGGGTTCCCATGGCGCGGATTTCCACGCCGGTCTGGATGTGAACCGCGCTGATCTGATCCTGCGCAAGGGCTTCCGGCGCGGGATCGACAGCTATTCGGCGTTTTTCGAGAATGACCAGACCACCCCCACCGGGCTGCAAGGCTATCTGCGCAACCGTGGCATCACCCGGCTGGATTTTGTCGGGCTGGCAACGGATTTCTGCGTTGCCTGGTCCGCGCTCGATGCGACAAAGCTGGGATTTGAAGCGCGTGTCCTGACGGATCTCTGTCGCGGGATCGACCTTGATGGCTCGATGGCCAAGGCACTGAGCGACCTGCGCGCCGCCGGGGTGGACCTTGCCTGATGGATATCGCCACGCGGGTCTATAACCATCGCTGGAAACTCGACCCGATCGTGCGCTCGCTGATCGACACGGATTTCTACAAGCTTTTGATGTGCCAGTCGGTATTCACCAATCACCCGCATACGCAGGTCACCTTCAGCCTGATCAACCGTGCATCTCATATCCCGCTGGCCGATCTGATCGATGAAGGCGAGCTGCGCGAACAGCTCGACCATATCCGCACGCTGTCCCTGTCACGCGGGGAATCGACCTTCCTGCGGGGCAACACGTTTTACGGCAAGCGCCAGATGTTCCGCCCCGATTTCATGGAATGGTTCGAGAATTTCCGCCTGCCGCCCTACCATCTGGAACGTGTGGGCGATCAATATGAACTGACATTTGACGGCAACTGGCCCGAGGCGATGCTCTGGGAAATCCCGGCGCTGGCCGTGCTGATGGAACTGCGGTCCCGCGCGGTTCTGGGGCGGATGAAACGGTTCGAACTGCAAGTGCTCTATGCGCGCGCGATGACCCGGCTCTGGGAGAAAATCAACCGACTTCAGCAGATTGACGGACTGCGAATCGCGGATTTCGGCACCCGCAGACGGCACAGCTTCCTCTGGCAGGACTGGTGCGTTCAGGCCATGATCGAAGGGCTTGGGGACAAATTCGCGGGCACCTCGAATTGTCTGATCGCCATGCGCCGCGAAGTCGAGGCCATTGGCACCAATGCCCATGAATTGCCGATGGTCTATGCTGCGCTGGCCAACTCGGATGACGCACTGGCGCAGGCCCCATATCAGGTTCTGGCTGACTGGCAGGCCGAGCATTCCGGCAATCTGCGCATCATCCTGCCCGACACTTACGGCACCGAAGGCTTTCTGGCCCGCGCGCCTGACTGGCTGTCCGACTGGACCGGGATCCGTATCGATTCAGGTGATCCGGCGCAGGGGGCCGAAACCGCGATCCGCTGGTGGCGCTCGCGCGGGCAGGATCCGCGCCAGAAGCTGGTGATCTTTTCAGACGGGCTGGATGTCGAGAAGATCGCTGAACTGCACGGACAATTCGCGGGCCGGGTCAAGGTCAGTTTCGGCTGGGGCACGCTTTTGACAAATGATTTCAGGGGCTTCGCGCCGGATGACGGGCTTGCGCCTTTCTCGCTGGTCTGCAAGGCGCAAAGCGCCAATGGCCGGCCGACAGTGAAGCTGTCGGACAATCCGCATAAAGCGATGGGGCCAGTGGATCAGATCGCGCGCTACAAACGTGTCTTCTCCGTAGGCGATCAGATCACTCAGCCTGTGATTGTTTAACGGCTTTTCACCCAATCCGCGAAAATCAGCCCAGATCACAAACTGTCGCACCGATTTTAGGTGACAGACTCTGCGACCTGTGATGCAATATAAGTGTCACAATCGGAGAAGGAGGACACTGAATGTCATTGAGTTCCCATATTGCAGAACTCCGCCGGAAACATGAACACCTCTCTGAAAAGGTCGAAACAGCACAGCGCAGCCCCGGCGTGGATGACCTTGTTATCGCCGATATGAAGAAACAGAAACTCCGTCTGAAAGAAGAAATCGAACGCCTGTCGCATCACTGAAACGCTTTTTTCCATTCCCAAAAGCAAACGGCCCGCAACGCGCGGGCCGTTTTTCAGTTATATCATTGCTATCAGACGAAAAACTGCGCCCCATTCGCGCTGATGGTCGAACCATTGATGAAGCCTGCATCATCAGAGACCAGAAAGGCCACGCAACGCGCGATTTCCTCGGGCTCGCCCAGGCGCCCGGCCGGAATGCCCGCGATGATGCTCTCGCGCACTTTCTCGGGCACGGCCATGACCATCTCGGTCGCGATATAGCCGGGGCAGACCGCATTGGCGGTGATCCCGAAACGCGCACCTTCCTGCGCCAGCGATTTGACGATACCCAGATCGCCCGCCTTGGTGGCCGCGTAATTCACCTGACCGAACTGGCCCTTCTGACCATTGATCGAGGAAATCACCACCACACGCCCGAATTTGCGCTCGCGCATCCCCG
>SKRP01000278.1 GCA_007118445.1 Natronohydrobacter sp. | reverse complement strand
GCCTCGGCATCCCCTGCGCCGTGATCTCGGCCCCGGTGCATGTGCAGGACTTCCCTGCCCGCTATTCGCCGCAAATGGGGTTCGAGGGCGCGAATGTCCTTTTCGATACCTGGGTGCATCCGCTGGTCATGGGCCTGGAAGAGCATCTGCTCGCCATGTTCCGCGAAGATTTCGAATTCCACGACGAGGCCGGCCCCTCGCATCATGGGGCAAAGGCGGATCTGCGCGAAATCGGCGCGACCGCCGCGCCTGCGGCCGCCGCGGAAGGGGGCTCGATGCCCCCGCCCGCGGCCCCCACGCTCGAAAACATCGTCTGGCTGTCCTGCGCAGAAAAAGAACTGAAGAAAATCCCTTTCTTCGTGCGCGGAAAAGCCCGCCGCAACACCGAATCTTTCGCCGCCCTCAAGGGCCTGCAGGAAATCTCGGTCGATACACTTTACGAGGCCAAGGCGCATTATGCTCGATAGTCAGCATATCCACCCGAAACCCTACCGCTTCGTGGTCGTCACCCTCGACGCCCATGCCGCTGGCCCTGCGACCCGCGTGCTGCCCAAGCTGCGCGCCGATTTTCCGGGACTGGAGGTCTCTATCCACGCCGCCGCCGAATGGGCCGAAAACCCGGAAGCGCTGGCCGAGGCGAAAGCCGCCATCAACGCTGCCGATATCGTCGTCGCGAACCTGCTGTTCATCGAAGAGCATGTCACCGCCTGCCTGCCAGAGTTGCAGGCCGCCCGCGCGCGCTGTGACGCTTTCGTCGGTGTGATCGCCGATCCCCAGATCGTGAAACTCACGAAAATGGGCGATCTGGACATGATGAAGCCCGCCACGGGCATCGCCAAACTGATGAAGAAACTGCGCGGTGGCGGCGATAAATCGAAACCCGCCAGCGGCGAGAAGCAGATGAGCCTGTTGCGCCGCCTGCCGAAAATCCTGCGTTTCATCCCCGGCAAGGCGCAGGATCTGCGCGCATGGTTCCTGTCGATGCAATATTGGCTGGGCGGTTCCGACGACAATATCGAAGCCATGATGCGCTTCCTGATCGCGCGCTACACCGACCGGCCCGAATGGCATGATATCAAGGCCGCGGCCCCCATCGATTACCCCGAAGTGGGGCTTTATCACCCTGATCTGCCCGAACGGATCACGACTGACGCTGCCAACCTGCCCACGCCCGAGGGCGCGACCGGCACGATCGGTCTGCTGCTGATGCGCTCCTACATTCTTGCATCGGACACGGCGCATTACGACAGCGTCATCCGTGCGCTGGAGGCCCGCGGCCTGAAAGTGGTCGCCGCTTTTGCCGGTGGCCTCGACGGTCGCCCGGCCATCGCCGAATACCACCAAGGCAAGATCGACGCGCTCTTGTCGCTGACCGGTTTCAGCCTTGTCGGTGGCCCGGCCTATAATGACAGCCCCGCTGCCGTGGAAACCCTGCAGGCGCTGAACGTGCCCTATATGGTCGCGCATCCGCTGGAATTTCAGACCCTTGGCCAATGGGCGGCTTCCGGCACCGGCCTCGGCCCGGTCGAGACTACCATGCTGATCGCGCTGCCCGAAATCGACGGTGCGACGAACCCCACAGTTTTCGCTGGCCGTCACGGGGCCGAGCGCTGCACGGGCTGCCAGCATAACTGCCATGTGGACAGCACCACCCGAGAAATGGCCCCTTGCATCGAGCGGATCGCCTCGCTTGCCGAAAAAGCCGCGCGACAGGTGGCGCTCAAGCGCAAGGCGAATTTCGACAAGAAAATCGGCATCGTCCTCTTTGGCTTCCCGCCCAATGCCGGGGCTGTGGGCACGGCGGCCTATCTCGATGTGTTCGAGAGCCTGCACAACACCCTGCACCGCTTGGCGGCCGAGGGCTATGACATCACGCCCCCCGCCACCTCGGACGAGCTGCGCGAGGCTGTGCTGAAAGGCAATGCGGCCCGCTACGGGCAGGACGCCAATGTGTGCGCTCATATCCCGGCAGAAGAGATGGTGCGCAACTGCCCGCCGCTTTCCGCCATCGAACAGGTCTGGGGCCCTGCACCGGGCCGCATCCAGTCCGACGGGCGCGGCGTTTTCGTGCTCGGTGCGGAATTCGGCAAGGTCTTTGTCGGCGTGCAGCCGACTTTCGGCTATGAAGGCGACCCGATGCGCCTGCTCTTTGAAAAGGGCTTCGCGCCGACCCATGCGTTCACCCAGTTCTACCTCTGGCTGCGCAATACCTACCAAGCCGATGCCGTGCTGCATTTCGGCATGCATGGCGCGCTGGAATTCATGCCCGGCAAGCAAGCGGGCTTGGGCGCGCGCGACTGGCCGGATCGGCTGATCGGCGAAATGCCGAATATCTATCTCTATGCGGCGAATAACCCCTCCGAGGCTTCGCTCGCCAAGCGCCGCTCCGGTGCAGTCACGATCACGCATCTGACCCCGCCTGTGGCACAAGCGGGCCTCTACAAAGGCTTGCAGGAATTGAAGGACTCGCTCGCCCGCTGGCGGCGGATGGAGCCGCAGGATCGTGCGCGCGATGAGTTGGAAGTGCTGATCGCCGAACAGGCCAGCGCAGTGGACCTGTCCGGCACGCCAGATGCGCTCTGGGTCAAACTGCTGGAATGCGAAGATGCGCTGATCCCCGAAGGTCTGCACATCATGGGCCGCAAGCTGGACGCTC
>SKRP01000238.1 GCA_007118445.1 Natronohydrobacter sp. | reverse complement strand
CCCTCCCCCATCGCTTCGAGTCCTTTCTCAAGAACCACGCGCAAGTCATTGTCCCAGAAGAATTTCGCATCCGACAGCCGCGCCGCCAGAACCTTCTGATTGCCCGCAAGAATCGTCGCGCCCTGATCCACCGTCTCGCGGTTCGCGACGGTCACAAAAGCCACGATCTGCCCCGATTTCGGGTCGCGCACGGAAAAGAATTTCTGATGTTCCTTCATCGAGGTCTGCAGCACCTCGGGCGGCAGGTCCAGAAAACGCCCCTCGATCCGCCCCATCAGCACCACGGGCCATTCGACCAGCCCTGCGACCTCGGCCAGAAGCCCGCGATCCTCGACCAGTTCCAGCCCGGCAGCAAAAGCCATCTGGCTGGCCTCGTTCCAGATGTGATCGGCGCGCTCACTCGCGTCCAGAACTACGAACGCACGCTTCAACTTCGCCCTGTAATCCTCGAAACCGCTTACAGAAAACGCGTCCGGCGCCATGAAACGATGGCCCCGCGTCACAGCGCCCGACACAATCCCGTCCAGCGAAAGCGGCACCACTTCCGCGCCATCCTCGCGCGACAGGATGCACAGGATCGACTGCAAGGGCCGCACCCAGCGCAAGGACCCATCGCCCCAGCGCATGGATTTCGGCCAGGGGAAATTGCGGATCACGCGTTCCAGCACTTCCGCCACGATCACCGGGGCCGCGCGCCCTTCGGTCACGACGCGGGCGAAATAGACCTGGCCCTTCTTGTCGTCGCGGATCTCCAGCGCGTCGCGTTCAACCCCGGCCCCGCGCAAAAACCCCTCGATGGCCTTTTCCGGTGCCCCGAGTTTGGGGCCGCGCCGTTCCTCGACCAGACGGGGCGAGGCATCGGACAGGCCCTGCACGGCCAGCGTCAAGCGGCGCGGTGTGGCGAAAGCCCCGGCCTCGGAATAGGTGAGGCCCGCTTCGACCAGACCATCGGTCATCAGTTTCCGCAGCGCTTCGGCGGCATTTGCCTGCATCCGCGCCGGGATTTCCTCGGAAAACAGCTCGATCAGAAGGTCAGCCATCAGGGCCTCTTATTCTTCGGGGGGTGTCGGGCAGCCGGGCGGGACCGGATCACCGTCGAAATGGGCCGCACCGCAGGGATTGATCTGCTGCCAGGCATAGCCGCGCCCGTCCAGCAGGATCACAACGCGGTCAATCCCGTAGCGGATATTCGACACACCCATCACCGCCTGTGCGCGCCCCTCTGCCAGCGCTGCGGTCAGCGCGCCTGCGTCGAAACAGTCAAACCAGTTCGGCGCGACCAGCGGCGTGGCGCGGTCGTAAGGGGTCAGCTGCGCCGGGTCCACATCGATATCGAAACAGGCGCGGAAACGGATGGGCGAGCTGTCACTGTCGATGCCGCGGAAATTCGAGATCGCGAAATCCTGCGGCGCGGCGGCTGCGAGCGGGGTCAGCTGGATCGACGCCTGTTCGGGCAGCCGGTCGTAGAACGCGCGGGTCTGGAAATACCAGGCCCCGACACCGGCCAGAACAGTGCAGGTCAACAGCAAGACAACAAGGAGTTTTCCCATCAGGCCCCGCCCGCTTCGGTCTGCACGAAAGCATCCGCGCAGAGCTTTGCCAGCGCGCGCACGCGGCCGATATAGGCTTGGCGTTCCGTGACCGAGATCACGCCACGCGCATCGAGCAGGTTGAACAGATGCGACGCCTTGATGCATTGGTCATAGGCCGGATGCACCATGATATTCGCGCGGTTGCCGAATTTCGCGTCCTCAGTGTCAAAGCCCAGCAGGCGCTGGCACTCGGCCTCGGCATCCTGAAAATGCCGTAGCAGCTTTTCGGTATCGGCCGCGTCGAAATTGTGCCGCGCATATTCCTGTTCGGTCTGGCGGAATACATCGCCATAGCTCAGCGGGATACGCGCATCGGGCGCGTTGAAGGGCATGTCCATCACATGATCGACACCCAGCACATACATGGCCAGCCGCTCCAGCCCATAGGTCAGCTCACCCGAAACAGGGCGGCAATCATGCCCGCCCACCTGCTGGAAATAGGTGAATTGCGACACTTCCATCCCGTCGCACCAGACTTCCCAGCCCAGACCCCATGCGCCGAGTGTGGGGGATTCCCAGTCATCCTCGACAAAGCGGATATCATGCAGCGCATCATCGATCCCGATGGCGCGCAGGCTGCCCAGATACAGATCCTGCAGATCGGGCGGCGAGGGTTTGATGATCACCTGATACTGATAGTAATGCTGCAGCCGGTTCGGGTTTTCGCCATAGCGCCCGTCCGTGGGACGGCGCGAGGGCTGGACATAGGCCGCCGCCCAGGCCCTTGTGCCAAGCGCGCGCAGCGTGGTGGCCGGGTGGAACGTGCCTGCGCCAACTTCCATGTCATAAGGCTGCAGCACCGCGCAGCCCTGTGCCGCCCAGTAGTTTTGCAACCGCAGGATGATTTCCTGAAAGCACTGGGGCTTTTGTGATCGGATTTCAGGGCCTTCGCCCATGGCTGCCTCTTGTCTGTTGCGCAGATTTTCTTAATGCTGCGTCTCAATAGGCAAGCTGTCGCACAGGGTCAACGGACAAACCTGTTCCTGCAGGGCGGCAGCACAAAGAGTATTGGAAGGGCACAGGGAATGACGGTCAGTTTTCGCCGCATGGGCAGGCTTGCGGCTTCGGCCTCGGTCATATCGATGATCCTTGCGACTGCAGGTCAGGCACAGGAACAGCGCTGGGTTCAGGTCGAGGCGCATCGCGAACTCGACATGGCGCTCGAGCGCGCGGCGCTGCTGGAAGAGCGGCTGGGCAATATCAGCGGGTTCCGACTGCCCAGCGACTGGTTCGCGCTCAGTATCGGCCCCTATGAAAGCGAGGTCGACGCCTTTACCGTGCGCCGCCAGTTGCGCGCCGAAGGGGCGATCCCGGCAGATGCCTTTGTCAGCAACGGGCTGGATTATCTCGATCAGGTGTTTCCGGTCGACAGCACTGACGCACCGGTCGCGCCACCCGCGCCTGACCCGGTCGAAGAGGCCGAACCCCTTGCCGAGACACCAGAAGTTGCGGAAGAGCCAACCGAGCTTGCTGCAATTGCGGAACCGGAACCCGAGCCCGAGCCCGAGCCAGAACCAGAGCCCGAGGAAACCCTGCGCGAGGCGCAGGCCAGTGAACGCGCGCTCAGCCGCGACGAGCGCGCCGAGCTGCAGACCGCGCTGCAATGGTTCGGCTATTATACCATGGCGATTGACGCGGCTTTCGGTCCTGGCACGCGCCGCTCGATGCGCGGCTGGCAGGAAGATAACGATCTGGAACCGACCGGCGTTCTGACCACCCGTCAGCGCGCGCAGCTTCTGGATGCCTATCAGGCCGAATTGGCGGAACTGGGCATGCAGAACATGCGCGACGAGACCGCCGGAATCGCCATTGACCTGCCCATGGCGATGGTCGAATTCGACCGCCACGAGACGCCATTCGCGCATTACCGCGCGAAGGATGGCAGCGGGGTGCAGGTGCTGCTGATCAGCCAGCCGGGCACGCAGGCCACACTGTTCGGGCTATACGAGATCATGCAGACGCTGGAAATCGTGCCGCTGGAAGGTGAACGCGCAAGGCGGAACAATTCATTCCTGCTGACCGGGCAGAATGACACGCTGCGCTCGCATACAGTTGCGCAATTCCGCAATGGCGAGATCAAGGGCTACACGCTGATCTGGCCGCCCGAGCGCGACGACCAGATGGCGCGCGTCCTGCCAATGATGGAGTCCAGTTTCACCCCCCTGCCCGGCACTTTGCCAGAAAGCGCCGCACAACCCAGCACAGTCCAGCGCGCCGCCCTTCTGGCCGGGCTGGAAGTGCGCAGGCCCGAGTTCTCGCGCTCGGGGTTTTATATCGACGCAACCGGCACTGTGCTGACGCAGGCCGAAGCCGTGGCACAATGCGCGCGGATCACCATTGACGAAGCCTATAATGCCAGCGTTCATGCGATAGACGAGACACTTGGCGTGGCAGTGCTGAAACCCGAAACGCCGCTTGTGCCGCTGGCTTTCGCGCAATTCGAGGATCGCGCCGCCGCGCTGGGGGCCGAGATCACGATTTCGGGCTTTTCCTTTGAGGATATGATGACCCGCCCGGTCCTGACCTTCGGACGGATCGAGGATCTGCGCGGGCTGGCGGGCGAGGATGATCGCCTGCGGCTGAGCGCGGATGTGCGATCGGGCGATCTGGGCGGGCCGGTTTTTGGCACCAATGGCGGGGTTCTGGGGCTGCTCGCAGGTGCGCCGCAGGATGGCACGCGGCAATTGCCGGAGGACGTGAATTACGCCATCCCGGCGACCGCAATCCGCACATTCCTGAGCGAGGCGCGCGTGTCCAGCGGCACGCTGCGCGAGGATGTTGTGATCTCGCCCGAAATTCTGACGCGGATCGCGGGCGATCTGACGGTTCTGGTGTCCTGCTGGAACTGACCTGGCAGAACAGCACTGCGCTGTCACCACATTCCTGGCGGCTCGCGGACTCTGACGGGGGGGGCGGGCCTTGCGGCCCGCGGCCTTCGGCGAGAGTATTTCTTGCAAGATGAAGTCGAAATGCAGTCCGGGTGCAGTGTTCAGCCGCGATGCGCGGGGCTGGCGCTACGCGCGGGCAAATCGGCGTGTGAAATTGGCAAGGATGCGGCCTGACAGGGTTGTATCGATCCCTGCGACCCGCGCAGTCAGGGCGTCCGCCGTGTCGGGCGGGAAGTAGCCCTTTTCGCGGTAGACCCGGATGCGCAGGGCGAAACTGTCGCCATCGGCTTCGGGGTGGAACTGGGTGGCATAGACCCGGTCGCGGTAGCGCAGCATCTGGATCGGGCAGCGCGTGCCTTCGAGGAGGTGGGTCGCGCCATCGGGCAGCGCGTCGAGCGCTTCCTTATGGCCCACAAGGGCAGTGAATTCCGCCGGCAGCCCGTCGAGAAGGGGGTCGCCTGCGCTCTCGATGCGGCGGCGGCAGGTGATCGGGCCGACCTCTTCGCCGTAATGGGCCTTGGTGACAGGCGCGTCGAGAAAGCGGCCCAGAATGCCGATGCCGTAGCAGCAGCCCAGAAAGGGGATCTGCGCTTCCAGAATGCGCGGCATCAGGCCGAGGATCTGCGCCTCGATCCGCGCCTCGACCGGGTCTTTCTCGTCGGGCGGGTCGCTGACACAGCCCGGCCCCCCGCCGACGATCACGCCGGAAAACCGCTCCAGCGCCAGATCAGCGGGCAGCCTGCGCTGGTCCAGCCGCAGCCGCTCGGTGTCGCTCTCGGCCAGCCCGGCGCGGCGCAGGATGGCGTGAAATTCCTCATCGGCAGCCTCAGACTCGGGGCGCAGTTGCAGGATCAGGAAAGGTTTCATCAATTGCCCCCTCAGCCACGCCAGAAGCGCGGCAACAGCAGCACCAGCACCGCCAGAACTTCAAGGCGGCCCAGATACATGCCCGTCATCATCAACCATTTCGCCGCAGTGGGGAAGTCATCCACGGCCCCCGAACTGCCCACTTCCGGCCCGAAAACCGGCCCCACATTGCAGATCGCGGTCCAGGCCGCGGTAATCGCGGTGCGCAATTCCAGCCCGGTCAGCGACAGCGCCACAGTGAGCAGCATGAAACTGGCCACAAAGACCGTGAACATCACGATGACCGAGGAAATCACATCCGCTTCCAGCCGCTTGCCGCCAAGCTTGAGCGAGACCACCTCATGCGGGCGGCGCAGGCGCTGCATCTGTCCCCGGATCGCCTCGAACAGCACCAGATAGCGGAACACTTTCAGCGAACAGCCGGTCGAGGCCGTGCAGGCCCCGATGAACCCCATCAGGATCACTACCAGAAGCGGGAAATCGCCCCAGTCATCCACAGCTTCGCTGCCATAGCCCGTGCCAGTGAAAAGCGTGACCACATTGAACAGCGTGCCGCGCAGCACATCGAGCGGATGGCCATCGCTGGTCAATAGCCGATAGGCGATGATCGCAAGCACCGCATAGGAAGACCAGCGCAGGAAGGCCCGCACCTGCACATCGCGGAAGATCGGCGCCCAGGAACCGCCCACCAGCTGGATGAAGCGGATGAAGGGCAGACCGGCCAGGATCATGAAGACCACAGCGACATATTCCAACGCACCAGTGAATTTCGCGAATGACTGGTCGGTCGTGGAAAACCCGCCTGTGGCGATGGTGGTCATGGCGTGGTTGATCGCGTCAAAGCCGCTCATGCCGAAAGCCATGTAAGCGACCACTGCCGCCAGCGTCAGGCCGATATAGACCTGCAACAGCCCCGCCGAGATATCATAGACCCGTGGCAGCACCTTGCCCATCGTGTCAAAGGCTTCGGCCTGAAAATGCTGCATCCCGCCCACGCGCAGGATCGGCAGGAAAACCAGCGCGACAATCACGATCCCCAGCCCCCCCAGCCATTGCAGCATCGAGCGCCAGAGCAGCACGCCGGGGGGCATCTCGTCGAGTTTGGTGAAAACCGTGGTGCCAGTGGTGGTCATGCCCGACATCGCCTCGAAAAGTGCATCGCCAGGCGGGACATCCGGCGCACCCATGATGAAGGGCAGCGCACCCAGCGCGGGCAGCACCGCCCAGACGCTGGCGGTCAGCAGAAAGGATTGCCGCCGCCCCAGCCCGTCGGCCAGCGCCTGCCGCGTCGCCATGGCGGCCGCCCCGCCGATCAGGCAGACCAGAAAGGAGGTGCGGGCAAAGGCGTGCCAGTTGTCATGGCCCGCCTGCCAGTCGACCGCAGCCGGGATCAGCATGAGCAGACCCAGGGTCAGGCTCAGCAGGCCGATCAGGTGAAAGACAGGGCGCAGGTCCAGCATGAAGCGCAGCCTTCGCGCCGGACGGGGCTGGTGTCAAGCATCCAGCCGCGCAATCGCGCAGTCCGGGTGCAGGCGCATCACCTCTGCTGCGCGGCACAGCCCGGTGCCCGCGCTCATGACCGTTGCAGCTGCTGCTGCCGTGCCAATCCGGAGCGCCTCGGCAGGGGGCTGGCCCTGCGCCAGCGCCAGCGTGAATGCCCCGGTGAAACTGTCGCCCGCACCGATCTTGCTGACCACCGGCACCTCGGGCGGGCGGCAGTGAAACAACGCCTCGGGCGTGGCAAGCACATTGCCATCCGCGCCCCGTGCAATGGCCACCATCGCCGCCACACCCCGGTCGCGCAGGGTGGCGGCGAAGCGGGCGGTATCTGCCGGAGAGGGCAGCGCACGGCCCGCCTGCACTTCGGCCTCGGCCTGATCGAGGCGCAGGGCAAGCAGTGGCGCAAGGGCACGCGCGAGCAGCTGCGCCAGCGCCGGGCCGGATGTATCAACCACCAGCCGCTGCGCGCCCAACCGCGCCGCCAGCATCAGCGGAAATGCCGCATCCAGCCCTGGCGGCTGGCTGCCTGACAGCACGACCACCCCCTGCGCCTGTGCGGTGATGCTTTCCAGCGCTGCGGCCCCTTGCGCAACGGTCCAGTCCGGGCCGGGCAATTGCAGGCGGAATTGCTGGCCTTGCGCATCGGTGATCGCCCAGTTCTGGCGGGTGTCGCCTGCGCTGTCAAAGGCAATCACCTTGACGCCTGTGTCGCGCAACAGGGCAAGATGCTGCGCGCCCGATGCGCCCCCGAGCGCGACCCAGGCATGGACCGCGCCCCCCAGGGCATGGATGACCCGCGCGACATTCACCCCACCGCCACCGGGTTCGATCTGCACGCCGTCAAGCCGCAGTTTCGGACCAGATTCCATCTGTGGCACTTTCGCGGAAAGGTCCAGCGCAGGGTTCAGAGTGACGGTCAGGACAGGTGTGTTCATGGCGGCAGGCTACCCCACCGCCGGGGCGGTGAAAAGGGAGCGGCATCGGCGCATCGGGTGCTTTGCAGGTAGGGTGCGTGGCACGCCACGCACCTTACGCAAGCTCAGCCGACATGGAACAATGTCGCGAACAGGCGCGGATCAAGGCTTGCCGCCTCGAAACTCGGCCCCCGCGTCAGCACGCTGACCGCATCATGGCTGTGCAGGCTTTCCTGATGGCTGGCCACCACACGGAAATCGCCGATGCGCGCATCACGCTCCAGCTGCGCGCAGAAACTGCGCGCCGCATCCTCGACAAAGATCGGATTGGCCGCGTTCAGTTCCGCAAAAGCCTGTTCATCCTCGCGCTTGACCATCACCTGCGTTTCCGTGGGAACCGCCGCACGGCAGATCTCGATCAGATCCTCGAACCACAGCTTTTCACCTTCCAGCACCTCGACCGAGATCCGCGCGACCGAGCGCTGCGAATGCGGTGTTGCCAGCTGCCCACGCGTCGCGCGCGCATGTTCGCTCAGTTCCAGCGAGCAGGGACAGGTCGAGGAATAGACATAATCCAGATGCAGGAACAGCTGCCGCACACCTCCCTGATCCACCAGTTCCAGCGCGATATCGTAATACTGATACCCTGAGAGGCCAGAGCGCAGCGACGCGACCTTCATCGGAAAGCTGAAGCGCATCATGATGCGGGCATCGAAACTCTCCAGATCGGCCTTGTAATCATCGAGCGCCGCCCGGATCACATCAGCGCTGAAGGTCCGTTCCCCATGCGCGTAGAAGCTGCGCATGATCCGGCTCATGTTGATGCCCTTTTTCTCGGCTTCCAGGCTGACAGTGCCCGTGACCGAGGTTTCCAGCGTCAGATCGCCGTTATCGCGCGTGTGATAGCGGATCGGCAGGCGAAAATTGGAAATGCCGACATGCTGGATCTGCGCCTTCGCGCCCTTGATCAGGCTGGACGGGCCGTTCTGCAGATCGGGCAGGCCCGCCTTGTACGCCGGGTCAACTGTGAAATCCGACGGATAGTCGCGCGTGAGTACAGGATAGCCCGCCGCCGGCATCAGACCGGTCACGGCCGCTTCCATTTCCGCCTTTTCCTCTGCGGGCGCTGCATCCGTGAAACGGCGCAGCAGATCAAGCGCGGCTTCCGCCTGTTCGCGACTGGGGGGCGTGTCGAAACCGGGGACATGCAGATTCATTGTGGGATTTCCTTCCTGGCTGCCATTGAAAGATAGGCAGTGGTTTTTGCTTTTCCACAAACATTACGGGCCAGCCCCGCAATCAGATCATATCAAGCCCGCCGCGAATGTCAGCAATCAAATCCGTCACATCCTCCAGCCCGACCGACAGCCGGATCAGCCCCGGCGTGATTCCGAGGGCGATCTTCTGATCATCCGGCAGGCGCTGATGCGTCGTGGTGGCAGGATGCGTGACAATGGTGCGCGCATCGCCCAGATTGTTCGAAATCACAGCCACTTGCAGCGCATTCAGCAGCTTGAAAGCCGCCTCTTTGCCGCCTGCCACGTCAATTGCCAGCACGGTCCCGAACCCGCCCATCTGCGCTTTCGCAATCGCATGTTGCGGATGATCCGGCAGGCCGGGATAGATCACCCGCGCAAGACGCGGATCGCCCGAAAGCGCTTCGGCCAGACCTTGGGCATTGGCCGCCTGCGCGCGCACCCGCAGGTCGATCGTGGTCAGCCCGTTCAGCATCACCCAGGCATTGAAGGGCGAGAGCGCCCCGCCTGTGTGCTTCATGTAAGGCTCGACGGTCTTGCGTATGAAATCGCGCGTGCCGCAGATCACCCCGCCCAGAGCGCGCCCCTGCCCGTCAATATGCTTGGTTGCGGAATAGATGATCACATCCGCGCCCAGTTCGACGGCGCGGCTGAAAACCGGCGTCGCGAAAACATTGTCGACCACCACCTGCGCCCCCGCCGCATGGGCGATCTCGGCCACCGATTTCAGATCGATGACTTCCAGCGTCGGGTTCGACACAGTTTCGAGGAAAACCGCCTTTGTTTCAGACCGCATGGCCGCGCGCCATTGGTCCAGATCGGTGCCATCGACGAAAGTCACCTCGACCCCGTATCGGGTCAGGATTTCTTCGAGGATATACAGACAAGAGCCGAAAAGCGCGCGCGAGGACACCACATGATCGCCCGCCCGCAGCATCGCACTCAGCGCGCCCGAAACCGCCGCCATGCCCGAGGCTGTCGCGAAAGCATCCTCGGTCCCTTCCAGCGCGGCAATGCGTTCCTCGAACACCGCGACTGTGGGGTTGCCATAGCGGGCATAGATGAACTCATCCGCGCCGCTTTCCAGAAACCGCGCCTCAGCCGCTTCGGCGCTGGGATAGACGAAACCCTGCGTCAGATAGATGGCTTCGGCAACCTCGCCATACTGGCTGCGCCGCGCGCCGTGATGCACGAGCTTCGTGCGCTTGCCCCAATCCTGTGTCATTCCGAGCGACCCTT
>SKRP01000151.1 GCA_007118445.1 Natronohydrobacter sp. | reverse complement strand
TTATGGCGGCGTTCGCGGTTTGACTGGCTGTCATGCATCGAAACCCAGGTGTCGGTCACGATCAGATCGGCCCCGGCCACGGCCTGCACCGGGTCGCGGATAATCTCGACCTTTGACCCCTCTGCGCGGGCCAGCGCCACGAATTCAGGGTCCGGGTCCAGTGCCTCTGGCCCGGTGAAGGTCAGATCAAAGCCGAACTGGCCGGCCGCATGCAGGAAAGAGGCGCAGACATTATTGCCATCGCCTGACCACACGACCTTGCGCCCTGCAATGGGGCCGCGATGTTCTTCATAGGTCAGGATATCGGCCATGATCTGGCAGGGATGCGTGCGGTTGGTCAGCCCGTTGATCACCGGCACCGAGGCATATTCGGCCAGTTCCTGCAGCACGGTTTCTTCAAAGGTGCGGATCATGATCAGATCGACATAGCGCGACAGCACGCGGGCGGTGTCGGCGATGGTTTCGCCATGGCCAAGCTGCATTTCACTGCCCGACAATACCATGGTCTGCCCGCCCATCTGGCGCACACCGACATCGAAGCTGACGCGGGTGCGGGTCGAGGGTTTTTCGAAAATGAGCGCAACCATGTGGTTCCTGAGCGGCTGCTCGGAATCGGGCGTCGCCCTGGGCAGACCGTTGCGCGCGGCTTTCATAGCAGCGGCCTGATCGATGATGGCGCGCAAGTCGTGCTTGTCGGTCGTGTGGATATCAAGGAAATGCGGCATGGCTGATGGCTTTCTTGGGCGAGAGGTGCGAGGGCTCTGCCCTCGCGCTCCCGGAGTATTTTTGGCAAGATGAAATCAGGAGAGGGATTTTGCCGCGCGGTCGAGGCGGGTGACAGCCTCGGCGATCTCGGCCTCCGAAATGGTCAGGGGCGGCAGCAGGCGGACGACATTATCAGCTGCGGGGACGGTGAGCAGATGCGCGGCTTGCGCGGCGCGCACCAGATCGGTGTTGGTCACGCGGCATTTGAGACCCATCAGCAAGCCCGCGCCACGGACCTCTTCCAGCACTGTTGGGTGGCTGGCGACCAGCCCTTCGAGTTTCTGGCGCAGCAGGGCCGCCTTGCGGTTGACAGCGTCGAGAAACCCGTCTGCCGTGACGATCTCGAGGAGTTTTGCGCCAATCGCGCAGCCCAGAGGATTGCCGCCATAGGTCGAGCCATGCGTGCCAGCGGTCATGCCGGAGGCTGCCTTGGCCGTCGCCAGCACTGCGCCCAAGGGAAAGCCGCCGCCGATCCCCTTGGCGACCATCATGATATCAGGCGCGATCCCTGCCCATTCATGCGCGAAGAGCCGACCTGTCCGCCCCATGCCACATTGCACTTCATCGAGCACCAGCAGCGCGCCGGTCTGGTCGCAGAGATCGCGCAGCCCCTTGAGGCACTGATCCGGCACTGGCCGAATGCCGCCCTCGCCTTGAATGGGTTCGATCATCACGGCGGCAACGCTGTCATCGAGCGCGGCGCGCAGCGCGTCATGATCGCCCCAGCGCAGCGTCTTGAACCCTGGCATCAGCGGGCCGAAACCCCTGGTCATCTTCTCGGACCCGGCGGCGGCGATCGCGCCCGTCGAGCGGCCATGAAACGCGCCTTCGAATGTCAGGATGGTGAGGCGCTCCGCGCTCTGGTCGGACCAGTATTTGCGCACCATCTTGAGCGCAAGCTCTGCCGCTTCGGTGCCGGAATTGGTGAAAAACACGGTCTCGGCAAAGGTCTCGCGCACCAGCGCCTCGGCCAGGTTTTCCTGCGCCGGGATCTGATAGAGATTCGAGACATGCCAAAGTGACTGCGCCTGTTCGGTCAATGTGGCGACCAGCGCGGGATGAGCATGGCCGAGCGCATTCACCGCGATGCCGGAAGTGAAATCGAGATAGCGCGTGCCATCCTGCTCGATCAGCCATGATCCTTCGCCGCGTGCGAAACGCAGGGGCGTGCGGTTATAGGTCGGCAGCAGGGCAGGAAATGGCGCGGTCATCAGTATCATCCCGATTGCGGAAAGCCCTGACCTGCCAAACAGGTGCGACCAAGTCAACGCAAGATTGCTGATATGGGGCGCAGGTGCCTTGTAATCCCTATGGCGTGATCACGCGCAACAGCTTGCGTTCCAGCACTTTCAGCACCTGTGCCAGATCAGGCCCGCGCTTGAGGATCTGTCCGTCCATCCCGACCACGACATACATGCCTTGTCGGTTGCGCAGATGCGGATGTTTCTCGATCCGGTAGAGCGGGTTTTCGGCCGTGCGCCTGAATACCGAGAAGACCGCGCTGTCACGCAGGCAGGATATTCCGTAGTCCCGCCACTCGCCTGCAGCCACCATCCGGCCGTAAAGTGACAGGATCACACTCAGCTCGCGTCGGTCGAAACTGATCCGGTTATCGGTGCTGCGCGAGGGGCTTTGGATGTTCATATGCCGACTGTGGGCCGCTTCGCGTCGAAAATCAAGCTGCACCATGCGGCGCTTTTCCATGCGCAGGGGTCGCAGTTGCACTTGCACATCGCACAGGCGCTGCGCCATCATGTCGGCAAACCAAAGCAACGTAAGGAACAAACCGATGCGCACACGCGCCGCAGTGGCCCTTGAGGCCGGAAAACCGCTGGAGGTGATGGAGGTCAATCTCGACGGGCCCAAGCCGGGCGAGGTTCTGATCGAGATCAGGGCCACTGG
>SKRP01000011.1 GCA_007118445.1 Natronohydrobacter sp. | reverse complement strand
TTGGAATGACCTGTGCAAGGGAGCGACGCCCCCTTGCACAGGGTCTCGCGGTCAGCTTTCGAACTCGACCAGCAGATCCTTGGCCTCGATCTGCGCGCCGGGCTGAACATGCACTGCCTTGACCACTGCTGCGCGATCTGCGTGCAGTCCGGTTTCCATCTTCATCGCCTCGATGGTCAGCAGCAGATCGCCGGCATTGACCTTCGCCCCAGGTGACACGGCGACCGACGCGACCGAGCCCGGCATCGGTGCCCCGACATGATCGGGATTGCCCGTATCGGCCTTGGGGCGCTGCGCGGTCTTGGCCTTGACCTCGCGATTGGCCACGCGGATCGTGCGCGGCTGGCCATTGAGTTCGAAAAACACCTTCACATCGCCATCATCCGTGGTGTCGCCCAAAGCGATCATGCGGATTTCCAGGGTCTTGCCGGGGTCGATCTCGGCGGAAATCTCTTCGCCCGGTTCCATCCCGTAAAAGAAGGTGCGCGTCGGCAGGGTGCGCACCGGACCATAGATGCGGTGGCGCCCCATATAGTCGAGAAACACCTTCGGATACATCAGATAGCCGTTCAGATCCTCGTCATCGACGCGGAACCCGTCAAGGTCCTCGATCAGACGGGCGCGTGTGGCCTCCAGATCGACCGGTTCCAGATGCTTGCCGGGCCGGTCGGTCAGGGGCGCATCGCCTTTCAGCACCTTGCGCAGGATCGGGTCCGGCCAGCCACCAGGGGGCTGGCCAAGATTGCCGCGCAGCATGTCGATCACGCTGTCGGGAAAGCTAACATCCTTGTCGGGATTTTCGACATCAGCGCGGCTCAGCCCCTGGCTGACCATCATCAGCGCCATGTCGCCCACCACTTTCGACGAAGGCGTGACCTTGACGATATCGCCGAACATCATGTTCACATCGGCATAGGTGCGCGCGACCTCGGGCCAGCGGTCCTCCAGCCCCATCGAGCGCGCCTGTGCTTTCAGATTGGTGAACTGACCGCCGGGCATTTCGTGCAGATAGACTTCCGAACTGGGGGCCTGCTGCGCTGATTCGAAGGCTGCGTAATGCGCGCGCACCTCTTCCCAGTAATCCGAAATCTTGCGGATCGCCCCCATTTCAAGGCCCGTATCACGGTCGGTGAAGCGCAGCGCCTCGACGATGGATCCCAGCGTCGGCTGCGAGGTATTGCCCGAGAACGCATCCATCGCGGCATCGGCGGCGTCAACACCCGCTTCGGCCGCAGCCAGAATCGTGGCCCCGGCAATACCGCCAGTATCATGGGTGTGAAAATGGATCGGCAGGCCGACCTCTTCTTTCAGCGCCTTGATCAGGATCCGGGCCGAGGCCGGTTTCAACAGCCCCGCCATATCCTTGAGACCCAGCACATGCGCGCCCGCATCGCGCAGCGCCTGACCCATCTCGACATAGTATTTCAGGTCATATTTTGCCCGGTCCGGGTTCAGGATATCGCCGGTATAGCAGATCGTGCCCTCGCAGACCTTGTTCGCCTCGATCACCGCATCCATGGCGACGCGCATGTTCTCGACCCAGTTCAGACTGTCAAAGACGCGGAACACATCGACCCCGGTCTCGGCGGCTTGTCTGACAAAGGACTGCACCACATTGTCCGGGTAATTCGTGTATCCGACCCCGTTTGACGCGCGCAGCAGCATCTGCGTCATCAGATTGGGCATGGCGCGGCGCAGATCGCGCAGGCGCTGCCAGGGGCATTCCTGCAAGAAGCGATAGGCGACATCAAAGGTCGCGCCGCCCCAGCATTCCATCGAGAAAAGCTGCGGCAGCATCTGCGCATAGGCGGGCGCGACGCGGATCATGTCGATCGAGCGCATCCGTGTGGCCAGCAGCGATTGATGCGCATCGCGCATCGTCGTGTCGGTCAGAAGCAGCCGTTTCTCTGCCGCCATCCAGTCGGCGACGGCCTGCGGGCCTTGCTCGTCGAGGATCTGTTTCGCCCCGCGCTGGATCTCGCCCGAGACCCTCGGCGCGACGGGCGTGCGGATCCCGGCAGGCGGCAGCGCGCGCCCGGCGGTTTCCGGATGCCCGTTCACCGTGATATCCGCGATATAGGTCAGGATCTTGGTCGCGCGGTCGCGGCGCTTGCGGAAATTGAACAGCTCTTCGGTCGTGTCGATGAATTTGGTCGAATAGCTCATGTCCCGGAAAGTCGGGTGCTTGAGCAGATTGATCACGAAATCGATATTCGTGCTGACCCCGCGGATGCGGAATTCGCGCAGCGCGCGGTCCATGCGGGTGATCGATTCCTCAGCCGTGGGGGCCCAGGCCGTGACCTTGACCAGCAGCGAATCATAATAGCGCGTGATCACGCCGCCCGCATAGGCGGTGCCGCCATCCAGCCGGATGCCCATGCCGGTGGCCGAGCGATAAGCGGTCAGACGGCCATAGTCGGGGATGAAATTGTTCAGCGGATCCTCGGTCGTCACGCGGCATTGCGTGGCATGGCCGGTCAGGGTGACATCGCCTTGGCTGGGCGTGCCTGTGGCCTCGGACAAGGTTGTGCCTTCGGCGATCCGGATCTGCGCCTTGACGATATCGATGCCGGTGACTTCTTCGGTGACAGTATGCTCGACCTGCACGCGCGGATTGACCTCGATGAAGTAGAATTTCTCTTCATCCATATCCATCAGGAACTCGACCGTCCCGGCATTCTGATAGCCGACAGCGCGCCCGATCTTCAGCGCAAGTTCGCAGACCTCGGCGCGCTGCTCTTCGCTCAGATAGGGGGCGGGGGCGCGCTCGACGACTTTCTGGTTGCGCCGCTGCACTGTGCAGTCGCGCTCATAAAGGTGATAGAGATTGCCATGGCTGTCGCCCAGAAGCTGCACCTCGACATGGCGCGCGCGCTGGATCATCTTTTCCAGATAGCCCTCGCCATTGCCGAACGCGGCCTCGGCCTCGCGACGACCCTCGCGTACCTTGCTTTCCAGCTCATCCGGCCCCAGAATCGGCCGCATCCCGCGCCCGCCGCCACCATGGCTGGCTTTCAGCATCAGCGGATAGCCGATCTCGGCGGCCATGTTGCGCGCGGCCTCCATATCCTCGCCCAGCACTTCAGTTGCGGGAATGACCGGAACCCCGGCCTTGATCGCCACCTGCCGCGCGCTGGCCTTGTCTCCGAGCGCGCGCATGGTTTCGGCTCTGGGGCCGATAAAGGTGATTCCATTGGCCGCGCAAGCATCGACCAGCGCCGGGTTCTCGCTGAGCAGCCCATAGCCCGGATGGATCGCATCCGCACCCGAGGCTTTCGCCACCCGGATGATTTCGTCAATCGACAGATAGGCGGCCACCGGGCCCAGACCTTCGCCGATCCGGTAGGCTTCGTCCGCCTTGAACCGGTGCAGGCCGAGCTTGTCCTCTTCGGCATAGACCGCGACCGTGCGCTTGCCCAGTTCATTGGCTGCGCGCATGATCCGGATGGCGATTTCGCCGCGATTGGCGATGAGGATTTTCTTGAAGTCTGCCATTCAGTCCCCCCAGGGCTGCTATTCTGCATTTATTGGTCAGATTTTTAGGCCGATTTCTGCACTGCAGTAAAGCTCTTGTTACATTTCGTCAGAATTGGCCGCCTGATTGCCCTCATCCAACAGGCGTGCCGCGACCTGCGCAAGCTGGTTCGCGCCCAGCTGCGCCATATTCGCGACAAGGTCGTCACGCAGCAGCCGCGCGAGGTGAAATGCGCCGGTTTCTCCCGCAGCGCCAAGGGCATAGTGCCAGCCCCGGCCCAGCATCGTGAAATCGGCACCACAGGCCAGCGCGCGCAGCACATCAAGGCCGGTTTCGATCTCGCCATCATGGATCAGCGGCATCTCCGGGCCCAGAGCTGTGCGAATTTGCCTCAGTGCTGTCAGCCCGGCCGGTGCCCCGTCGAATTGTCGCCCGCCATGGTTCGACACCCAGAGCGCATCGGCCCCGGCATCGCGCAGGCGCAGCGCCGCATCAGGGTCGAGCACGCCCTTGACCACCAGCGGCCCGTCCCACAGATCGCGCACGGCGTGCAGATAGTCCCAGTCGGGGGCTGCGCGCAGCAGATAGCCGGGATGCGCGGTCGAGGACGCACTGCCCGCGAGTTTCAGGTAATCTTCCATCAGCCGCAGGCGGGGCGTGCCCGCGCGCAAGGTGCCAAGCGCCCAGGCCGGGCGGCGCGCGATCTGCCAGAGCATCGACGGGGTCAGTTTCGGCGGAATGGCAAGCTGCGCGCGCAGCTGCCGTTCGCGCCGTGAAGGGCCGGGCAGATCGACGGTCAGCACCAGCACGCGGAAGCCGGATTTGCGCGCGCGGGTCAGGATATCGGCGCGGATTTCAGGGTCTTTGGGCGGGTAAAGCTGGAACCAGCCCATATCGCCAGCAATCGGGCCGATCTCTTCGGGCAGGCGGGTGGCGACGGTGCTCAGGCAGTAGGGCAGGCGCGTGGCCTGCGCCATGCGCGCGAGCGCGGCCTCGGCCCCCGGCCAGATCAGCCCCGACATGCCGACGGGGGCCACCCCGACCGGCATGGCGTATTCTGTGCCCAGAAAATGGCAGCGCAGCTCAGGCGTAATGGGACCGCGCAGGATCGCAGGGCGGAACAGCACGCGGTCGAGCGCGGCGCGATTGCGGGGCCGGACCGATTCGGTGCCTGTCGCGCTGTCGAGATATTCCCACACAAACCATGGCACCCGCCGCTTGCAGGCGATTTTCAGATCCGACAGGGCAGGGTAGCGCAGATCAAGGTTCATGGCAGGACCATAGCCGGACTGCGCCCGGTCGCAAGATGGCGCGTTTCAGAGCAGCAGCAGCGCCCCCAGCAGAACGATCGCGGCCAGGCCAAAGGCCGGGCGCCAGGGCGTGCGGACGCCAGTTGCACGTTCGACCTGCAGCGTCGCCAGCCCTGAAACCCCGCCTGCGGCAAGCGCCATTGCGGACAGGGCCAGAAAGGTCGATGCAGTGCCGCCGGATTGCCAGGCGCTGAGCGACAGCGCGGCGATGCCGATGGCCACAGCGACCAGCATTCCGGCCAGTGCCAGATAGACAGCGCGCAGGACCGTCAGCACCGCAGGCGCGGGGCTGACACCGCCGCGCTCGAAAATCTGCGCATGGTAATCGGCGGGCACCGGGCCAAAGGCATATTTCGCGGCCAGCCCCAGAACGCCCAGGGCAGCGAGCAGATGCAGTCCGAAACCGAGTGTGGCAAGCATGGCAGGGTCTCCTGAACTGAAGCGGATATCGCAATGTAGCATGTCTGCGCAGAATTCTGCGATTTATGAGAGGGAAGATATGGAACGTTACCAGAACACCGCTTTCCCTTTGCGCGACTGCGCGTTAAGCTTGGGGCATGAGTGATTTCAACGCTGATCTGCCGCTATCCGCCCGCGCCATGGCCGCGCGACCCGCCCCCTATCTTGACGGGCTGAACCCGGCCCAGCGTCAGGCGGTCGAGGCGCTGGATGGTCCGGTTCTGATGCTGGCAGGCGCAGGCACGGGCAAGACCAAGGCGCTGACCGCGCGGATTGCGCATCTGCTGAATACGGGCCGGGCCTATCCGTCGGGGATTCTGGCCGTGACCTTCACCAACAAGGCCGCGCGCGAGATGAAACTGCGTGTGGGCAGCTATCTGGGTGAAGCGGTCGAGGGGATGCCATGGTTGGGCACCTTTCATTCGATCAGTGCGAAACTGCTGCGCCGTCATGCCGAACTGGTCGGGTTGAAATCCAGTTTCACGATTCTCGACACGGATGACCAGATCCGCCTGCTGAAACAGCTGATCGCAGCGGCTAGTATCGACGAAAAACGCTGGCCCGCGCGGTTGCTGGCCTCGATCATCGACCAATGGAAAAACCGCGCATGGCGGCCCGATCAGGTGCCGTCAGCCGAGGCCAGCGCCTTCAACAATCGCGGCACCGAACTCTATGCGGCCTATCAGGACCGGTTGAAAACGCTCAATGCCTGCGATTTCGGCGATCTGCTGCTGCATTGCGTGACGATATTCCAGAAACATAGCGACATTCTGGAAACCTATCAGCAACGTTTCCGCTATATTCTGGTCGACGAGTATCAGGACACGAATGTCGCGCAATATCTCTGGCTGCGGCTATTGGCGGAGGGACACAAGAATATCTGCTGCGTCGGCGATGATGACCAGTCGATCTATGGCTGGCGCGGGGCGGAAGTGGGCAATATCCTGCGATTCGAGCGCGATTTTCCCGGCGCGACGGTGGTGCGGCTGGAACAGAATTACCGTTCGACCCCGCATATTCTGGCCGCGGCCTCGCAGATCATCGCGGGCAATGAGGACCGGCTGGGAAAGACGCTCTGGACTGAGGCACGCGATGGCGAGAAGCTTCGCCTGATCGGGCATTGGGATGGCGAGGAAGAAGCGCGCTGGATCGGCGAGCAGATCGAGGATCTGCAACGCGGCACGCGCGGGCTGACTCCTTTCTCGCTGGACCAGATCGCCATTCTGGTGCGCGCCAGCCACCAGATGCGCGCCTTCGAAGACCGTTTTCTGACCATCGGGCTGCCTTATCGCGTCATCGGTGGCCCGCGATTCTATGAACGGATGGAAATTCGCGACGCGCTGGCCTATTTCCGCCTCGCGGTCAGCCCTGGCGATGATCTGGCGTTTGAGCGGATCGTGAACACGCCCAAACGGGGGCTTGGCGACAAGGCGCAGCAGACCATCCGGCGGATTGCGCGCGCCAATGATGTGCCGTTGGTGGCAGGCGCGGCGCTGGCGCTGGAACAGGGCGAGATCAAGGGCAAGGGCGCGGGCCAGTTGCGTGCCTTGATCGAGGGCATTGCCCGCTGGCACAGCCAGACCGGCACCACCGGGCTGGCCGAGGCCGAGGATGATCTGATCGAGGTGATCCGTCCCGATAATTCGGCCCTCAATCATATCGAACTGGCCGAGCAGATACTGGAAGAGTCAGGCTATACCGAGATGTGGCTCAACGACAAGACGCCCGAGGCGCCGGGGCGGCTGGACAATCTGAAGGAACTGATCAAGGCGCTGGAATCCTTCGAGAATCTGCAAGGATTTCTCGAACATATCGCGCTGATCATGGAGAATGATTCGGATGCGGGCGAGGCCAAGGTCAGCATCATGACCCTGCACGGGGCCAAGGGGCTGGAATTTCCCGCCGTTTTCCTGCCGGGATGGGAGGACGGGCTGTTCCCGTCCCAGCGGTCGATGGACGAATCAGGGCTGAAAGGGCTGGAGGAAGAGCGCCGCCTTGCCTATGTCGGGATCACCCGCGCCGAACAGCTCTGCACGATCAGTTTCGCGGCCAATCGCCGGGTTTACGGCCAGTGGCAGTCGCAAATGCCCTCGCGCTTCGTGGATGAATTGCCGGGCCAGCATGTCGAGGTGCTGACCCCGCCGGGGCTGTACGGGGGCGGGATCCCGGTGGCCAGTAATGTCGAGACCCGCGCCGAGCGCGCCGATGTATATAATTCACCCGGCTGGCGTCGGTTGCAGGCCGCCAATGCCCGCCCGGTCAGCCAGCCCCGCGAGGCGCGGGATATGGTCATTGACGGCAGCGCCAGCCCGGCTTTCGAGACCGGCGCGCGCGTGTTTCACCGAAAATTCGGCTATGGCAGCGTGGCCGCGGTTGAAGGCGACAAGCTGTTCATCGAATTCGAGAAGTCCGGTGCGCGGCATATCGTGGCGAAATTCGTCGTGCCCGCCGCGCAGGCCGATGATGTGCCGTTCTGACCCGGCCTGAACAATCCAGCATCTGAAAATGAAAAAGGCGACAGTCCCAGGGAGGAGGAGGGGACTGCCGCCGATTTTGCAAGACCCCAGGGAGGAGGAGGGGGCCTTTGCAATGCGAAGGGCCCTGTGGACCCCTTATTCTTGGAACCTCGGGCCAGGGAGGAGGAGGGCCCGATGGTTCCTACGTGCGCTCTCAGGGAGGAGGAGGAGAGCGACGTTCCGTGACCGGCTTCCGGCGCGCGCACGCCTTGCCCGGAATTTAGTGACGGTGAGCTAAGGGAGGAGGATGCTCACCGTCATAGTCGTTCCCTCAGGGAGGAGGAGGAGGGAACGAAACCCTTATTTCTCGTATGCGGCATCGTAAGCCATACGTGAGATCATCGAGCGCGAGATCCCCAGATCGTCCAGCTCCCGCGTGCTCAGTTGGCTGAGTTCCGCATAAGTCCGGTTATACACTTTGCGACGCTGCAGCCGGTCGCGAAAATTCGCGATCAGGGCGCCAATCAGGCCAGAAGGCCGGACAATGCTGATGTTTTCTGCATAATGCGCCATGTTTACGCTACCTTTGTTCCGATGCAGGTTGCCCTGCTGATGAAACAAAGATAGCCGATTGCTGCGCCCGCACAATCATTTTTGCTGCATTGCGGCTATGCGCTAAGCGCAAGTTTCCCTTGGGGAAGTTTGCATTTGCCAATCAAATGGTCAGAAAAATGCGACCCTGCCCGGATTTCGCGCGACCTGTGAAAATGGAGCGCATTTTGCGCAACTACAGGCTGTTGCGCAGCTCAAGCGCGGTCTGTTCCATAACCGCCGCGGCCAATTGTGGTGGCGTGGTGAAATGCTCAAGCCCGCTCTGCAGATAGGCCGCAGAGCTCACGTCATGAATGTGGAACATGGGCACGACATGGGCATGGGCATGGGGCACATGGATGCCGGTATAGAACATGGATACGCGCTCGACCTGATAGAGCCGTTTCATCGCGCGGGCGATCCGTTGCGCGCAGCTGGTGATGCGTGTCGCCAGATCCTCGGGCAGATCCTCGAACCAGACATGATGCGCTTTCGGAATGACCAGCGCATGGCCGCGCCGGATCGGGTGCAGGTCAAGAAAGGCCATGATATGCGCGTCTTCATGAATCCTGTGCACGGGCAGGTCGCCTGCCGCGATCTTGCAGAAAAGACAATCCGTCATGCCAGGCCCTCCATATGCGCAAGGCACAGTGGCACAGCGCATGGATCAGGGCAATCATGCAGCGGCGATTGCATGACCCTTGCCGTGCTTCTAGAACTGCCCATGTTCTGCACTGACATGACATTACAGGGATCACAAAGATGACCGTCACCAAAGAGCAAGTTCTCAGCGCCCTCGATCAGGTGGCCCTGCCGGATGGCGGGACGCTGGTGTCGCGCGATCTGGTGCGCGCCCTGATGGTTGAAGAGGGTGCAGTGCGCTTTGTGATCGAAGCCGAAACGCCCGAGGCTGCGAAGATGCTCGCCCCGGCCCGGCAACAGGCCGAAGCGGTTGTGGCAGCGCTGGACGGGGTGGCGCGCGTTTCTGTGGCCCTGACCGCGCATGGCCCGGCGGCCAAAGCCAAGGGCGCGCCGCCTGCGCTGAAGCTGGGGCGGCATCCGACCAGCCAGCCGGACAAGCAGGCCATCGAAGGTGTGTCGCATATCATCGCTGTGGGCTCTGGCAAGGGCGGGGTGGGGAAATCCACTGTGGCATCCAATCTGGCCGTGGCGCTGGCGCGGCACGGGTTGCGTGTGGGGCTGCTGGATGCTGATATCTATGGTCCCAGTCAGCCGCGCATGATGGGGGTCGCGCGCCGCCCGGCCTCGCCCGATGGCAAGACGATCATCCCGCTGAAAGCGCACGGCGTGACGATGATCTCGATCGGGCTGATGCTGAAAGAGGATGACGCGGTGATCTGGCGCGGTCCGATGCTGATGGGGGCGTTGCAGCAATTGCTGACCCAGGTTGAATGGGGAATGCTGGATGTGCTGATCGTCGATATGCCGCCGGGGACCGGGGATATTCAGCTCACGCTCTGTTCCAAATTCGATGTGCGCGGGGCGGTGGTGGTCTCGACCCCGCAGGATGTGGCGTTGCTGGATGCACGCAAGGCGCTGCGCGCCTTTCAGACGCTCAAGACGCCGATCCTGGGGCTGATCGAGAATATGTCGACCTTCATCTGCCCCAAATGTGGCCATGAAGAGCATATCTTCGGCGAAGGTGGCGTGCGCGGCGAGGCCGAAAAGCAGAAGCTGGATTTCCTCGGCGAGCTGCCCTTGAGCGTCGAAGTGCGTCTGGCGGGGGATGGCGGCGTGCCCGTGGCTGCGACCGACAGTCCTGTGGCCAAAGCCTATGAGCGCATGGCAGCGCGGCTGATCGACCTGCTCTGAGCCTGCCTGACCCCTATCCGGGAATTCATGGAACCAGACGGGAGGGGCGGATGGACTCTCGTGGAAGCGCCGGGATTTCCATATCACGCGCCCCTCTCACCCGAATCAACGGGCCGTGATTCGGCGTGATTCAGCGTTCGCGGCGCTGTGAATG
>SKRP01000288.1 GCA_007118445.1 Natronohydrobacter sp. | reverse complement strand
CCAGACGCAGATGCGCGCGAAACGCGGCCAAAGGCAGGGCGGCAGCGGGAACAGGGCTGGTTTCTCTCAGATCCATCTCGGAGCCTCGTGCAGAAATTCAGGAAAACGGAGAGCCCTGCCCCATGCCACAGGCGACACAGGGCAAGGCGGCAGGATCACTCCACGCCGAATTTCAGCAGCTTGATCGCCTTGAAGTCCGAGACATCACCGCCCACGCGCTTGGTGGCATAGAACAGCACATGCGGCTTGGCGCTGAACGGATCGCGCAGCACGCGCATGTCGGGACGCTCGGCAATGGTGTAGCCCGCTGCGAAATCACCAAAGGCAATCGCATAGCTGTTGGTGGCGATATCGGGCATATCCTCGGCCACCAGCACCGGATAACCCATCAGCCGCGCAGGCTCGCCCGCCGCCAGACCATCCGACCACAGGAAGCGGCCATCATTGTCCTTCATCTTGCGCACGGCCCCGGCAGTTTTCGAGTTCATCACGAAAACCGCATTGGCGCGGTAGGACGCGCCCAGCGCATAGACCAGATCGACAATCGCATCTGCGGGATTGGTGCTTGCGAAATCGCCCGCAACGCCGGTCGCGATATAGCCGATCTCGCCCCAGTCGGCTTCTGCATCGGCTTCTGTGTCATGGTCCAGAAACCCGCGCGGCTTGTCCACCCCATCGCCGTGGATAAAGGCCGCGGCCTCGGCGCGGGCGAATTTCGACGCGATGCGGCCAGCAAGCCAGCCCTCGACATCAAATGCGCTGTCATCCAGCAAGCGCTGGCTGGCCTTGGGCATGGCCGACAGCTCGTGCAGCCGGACGGGGATACGGTCGATCTTGGGCGTGGCCGATTCGGTGACCGGGTCGTCTTCGGTCGCCCAGCCGGACGCCACGTCGGTATGGTCGATCAGCACATCGAAGGAACTGGACTCCACGGTCACCACAGTCGCAATCGCCCGGATCGAGGCCGTGGCCGACAGCGTCGATTTGATCGCGTCAGCCGTCTGCGGGTCGACCAGATAGCCCCCGTCCACCGGCTCGAGGGTGTTCAGCCCCTTGGTCTCGATCTCCAGCCCGCGCATCGGGCTTTCATCGCCGCGCCGCAGATAGGCATCAAACGCCTTGTGATGCAGGGACGAACCGGCATCGGCCTGGCTCAGCACAGGGCGGGCGGGGGTGAAGGCAGTCTTGCGGTCCAGCATGGTCAATCGCTCTTCTGTTTGAGAAAGTTTCCGGGTGATTTCGGCCTGAAAGGCGTCGAAATCCTGCGCGAAGCCCTGCATCGCGCTTTTCAGTTCAAGGCCATCCGCGACGGGCAAAGCCGTGCCGGTCTGGCCCGGTGCCATGGGCACGGGGTCTGTCATGGTCGTCTCTCCTGCTAGGGATCGGTTTTTTGTATCTCGAGGCCAACCTAACGCAGCGCCCCCAAGATCATGTGAAGCCAGCGTGCGCTGCCGTCAGAACTGCGCAACACGCGCGCGCGCTGCCTGTATCTGCGCGCGCAGACCAGCCATATCGGCCAGCAGACCGGATTTCGTCGCAATCCGCGCCTCGACCTGCATCGGGAAAGTCACCAGCGAGACCTCCCACAATTCCAGCTCCACCAGCTTGCGCCCACCGCCCGGCACAGCCTCGGCGCGCAAGGTGCGGTAGCCGATGGACAGCCCATCGACAGCGCCTGCTTCCAGCAGCGCCTGCGCCTCGCGCGCGCGGGCCACATCCGGCAGCAAACGCCCCGAGACATGCAGCCCATGGTCATCCTCGCGCACCTCGTCCCAGATCCCGATCGGCTGCGCCGGGTCATGCTGCCAGAGCATCCGCACGCGCTCGCCCCGCGCCGCCAGCCGCTTGAGCGAGGCCGTGTAAGCGCCGGGCAGCACTGTATCGCCGCCCTTGTCGCGCTGCCCGAAGACAGAAGCATAGCCCGAAATCCGGTGCCCCTCTGCGACCACCACCCCCGGCGCGGCTTGCAAAAACTTGTATTCCATATGTATTCCTTTCACTGCACGAAGCTGACCAGCGCCAGCGCGCCATGCATCAACACACCCGCAGCCACGCCATACACCGCCAGCCACAGCCGCTTCTCCAGCCGTTCGACCGCGCTTTCCAACCGCGTCAACCGGTAATCCAGCGCCTCCCGATGCGCCTCGAACAGCCGCTCTTGCGCGTCCAGATGCACCTGCGTGGCCTCGAAACTGTCATAAAGAAACCGCGACCCCCCGACCGACCGCCGGGCACTCATGTTCCCTCGACTTGCGGCGGCAGCCCCAGCAGCGTGCGCTTTTCGGCATCCGTCAGGAAGCTGGCCTCACCCACCCGCCGCCATTGCTGTTCGCGCTCGACAGCCAGAGCGGGCACCTGATCCAGATCAGGTTTCAATTCGACCGCGCCCGGAATGAAGTCGGACAGCCAATGCGCAACAGCCGCTGTGACCCGCATCGCCATCGGAAGCACGGTCAGTCGGTAAAACGCGCGATTGGCCTCCTGATAATTGGCATAGGTCGCCTCACCCGGCACCCCCAGCAGCATCGGCGGGATCCCGAAAGCAATCGCGATCTCGCGCGCCGCCGCCTCCTTGGTGCGGTGGAACTCCATATCCGACGGGCTGAACCCCATCGGCTTCCAGTCCAGCCCGCCCTCCAGCAGCATCGGACGACCAGCATTGCGCGCGCCCTGATGATGCGCCTCCATCTCCGCCTGCAAGCGCT
>SKRP01000096.1 GCA_007118445.1 Natronohydrobacter sp. | reverse complement strand
TGCGGGCGGCACGGTCACGCTGGTCCATGTGATCGACGAGGTTCCGGGCTATGTCGCGGCCTCGATCCCGAAAGAGCACATGACCGCGCGCCGCCGCGATGTTGAAGAGCAGCTTGCCGGCATTGCCGCCGAAGCGGCCGGTATGAATGTCAGCTGCGTGGTGCGCGAGGGTCAGCCTTCAGCGGCGATTCTGGGGGCCGCGAAAGAGGCCGGGGGCGATCTGATCATGATCGCCAGCCACAAGCCGGGACTGAGCGACTACTTCATCGGCTCGACTGCCGCGCGCATTGTCCGTCACGCGCCGGTTTCGGTTCTGGTCACGCGCTAGAGCACCCGGCAAGCCCGATTGCCTTGCGACACGACTTGTGCAATGCTGCCTTCCAAACCGGTTTGGAAGGCAGTTTTCGTCGAGAACCTGCCACGGCTGAAAGGGAGAAGCCATGTATAAATCCATCGTAATCGCAGTGGCCCTGTTCAACAGGGGCGCGACCAGCCGCAGCCTGATCAACAAGGCCAACAAGCTGATCGATCCGGATGGCGGCATCACGCTGGTCCATGTTCTGGACGAGGTTCCGGCCTATCTGGCAACCGTTGTCGCGCGCGAGCAATTGCTGGAACATCGCAAGGCGCTGCGCGAACAGATGGACTCACTCGCTGCTGCCGCGAAGGCGAAAAACGTGGATATCGAAATCCGCGGTGGCCGGGCGTCGCAAGAGATCATTTCCTGTGCCGCCGATTGCAATGCCGATCTGATCATGGTGGCCAGCCACAAGCCCGATATGAGCGATTACTTCATCGGCTCGACCGCCTCGCGCGTGGTGCGCCATTCGCCGATCTCGGTGCTGGTCTCGCGCTGACGGTTTTTCAACGCGGGATGCCGCGATCCGGCCTTCACTCCGGCCTCCGGACAGTTATCTGAGAGGGACAGGACGGAGGCAGGCCGATGACAGATGCGCTGGTGATTTTCACACCCTCGGGCAAGCGGGGGCGGTTTTCTCTGGGAACACCTGTGCTGACGGCTGCGCGGCAATTGGGGGTGGATCTCGATTCAGTCTGTGGCGGGCGCGGCATCTGTTCCAAATGCCAGATCACACCGGGTTTTGGCGAATTTTCCAAACATGGTGTGACCGTTGCCCGCGACGCCCTGTCCGACTGGAACACGGTCGAGCAGCGCTACAAGGACAAGCGCGGCCTGATCGATGGCCGGCGTCTGGGCTGTCAGGCCAGGGTCATGGGCGATGTGGTCATCGACGTGCCGCCGGAAAGCCAGGTGCACCGGCAGGTCGTGCGCAAGGCCGCGACTGCACGGGCGATCACGATGGACCCGGCGACGCGGCTATATTTCGTCGAGGTGCAGGAACCCGACATGCACGAGCCCTCGGGTGATTTCGAGCGTCTGGCCAAGGCTCTCAAGCGCGAATGGGATGTGCCAGAGATCACGGCGGGGCTGGACATGCTGCGCAAACTGCAGCCTGCCCTGCGCGAAGGTGCGTGGCGTGTGACGGTCGCGCTGCACAAGGATCACAGCGCCGGGCCGCATCGCGTGCTCGATATCTGGCCGGGGCTTTACGAGGGCGGGCTTTACGGGCTCGCGATTGATCTGGGCTCGACCACCATCGCGGCGCATCTGTGCGATCTGCGCACCGGCGATGTGGTATTGTCTTCCGGCATCATGAACCCGCAGATCCGCTTCGGCGAGGATCTGATGAGCCGCGTGAGCTATGTCATGATGAACCCCGGCGGCGATCTGGACATGACGCGGGCCGTGCGCGAAGGCATGGACGCACTGATTGCCGATATCGCCCGCGAGGCGCAGATCAGCGCGCGCGAGATCATGGAAACAGTGATCGTCTGCAACCCGGTCATGCATCACCTGTTTCTCGGCATCGACCCGGTGGAACTGGGGCAGGCCCCGTTCGCGCTGGCGACCTCGGGCGCACTCAACCTCGATGCGCGCGAATTGGGTCTGAGCAACATGAACCCCGCCGCCCGCGCCTATCTGCTGCCCTGTATCGCAGGCCATGTGGGCGCGGATGCGGCGGCCGTGGCCCTGTCGGAAAGCCCCGAGACATCCGAGGATCTGGTCCTCGTCGTCGATGTCGGCACCAATGCCGAAATCCTGCTCGGCGACAAGCGGCGCGTGCTGGCCTGTTCCTCGCCCACCGGCCCGGCCTTTGAGGGGGCGCAGATTTCTTCCGGCCAGCGCGCGGCACCGGGCGCGATCGAGCGCATCGAGATTGACCCAGAGACGAAAGAGCCGCGGTTCCGGGTGATCGGCTGCGAATTATGGTCCGATGAAGACGGGTTTGCCGAGGCGACCGAAGCGACTGGAATCACCGGGATTTGCGGGTCGGGCATCATCGAGGCGGTGGCCGAAATGCGCATGGCGGGGCTGGTTGATGGCTCTGGCCTGATCGGATCGGCGGAACAGACCGGCACATGGCGCTGTCAGGCCGAGGGGCGCACCCATGCCTATCTGATCCATGATGCGTCTGCTGTCGGCGGGCCGCGCATCAGCGTCACGCAAGGCGATATCCGCGCGATCCAGCTGGCGAAATCCGCGCTTTATGCAGGCGCGCGGCTGTTGATGGATGAGATCGGCACTGACCGGGTGGACCGTGTGGTGCTGGCCGGGGCCTTCGGCGCGCATATCAGCCCGAAACATGCGATGGTTCTGGGCATGATCCCCGATGCGCATCTCGACCGCGTGACCAGCGCGGGCAATGCGGCAGGGACCGGCGCACGGATCGCGCTGTGCAATATCGGCGCACGGGCCGGAATCGAAGCCACGGTCAGCCGCATCCACAAGGTCGAAACCGCCATCGAGCCGCGTTTTCAGGAGCATTTCGTCAATGCCAATGCCCTGCCCCATGCGGTCGATACCTTCCCCGAACTGGGGCAGATCGTGACCCTGCCGGATGTCAGTTTCAATTCCGGCGATGGGGCTGGCGGCGGGCGCAGGCGGCGGCGGGGGTGAGCGCAGAGCGGGTCGCAGCCAGTCGCATTCCTGCACCCGAACCTGATCCGTTGTTTTCGCATGCAGACCAGCGCGCAGCCAGCATCCGGTTGCGCGCGACACATATCACAAAGCCCGGATGCGCAGGGCATCCGGGCTTCTTTGTCTGAACTGTCACGCAGATCAGTTGCCGGTGAACTCGCGCAAACGCTCGACCACCTGCTGCAGCAGTTCGGGATTATCGCCAGCCGATTGCAGCAGACCTTCGATGATCCCGCGCTCGGCGATGTTCAGATTGGCCGCATCGATCTGGGCGCGGATCGAGTCAAGCGACAGGTCCAGCCCCAGTTCTTCGGTCTCAAGCTGTTCTTCCACCACATCCGCAGCTTCTTCAGCGGCCTCGGGCGACAGCGTCTCTTCGGCGGCGTCCAGCGCTTCATCGACAGCCTCTTCGCCAACTGTCTCGGCCGCGTCGTCACCGATAATGTCCTCGACGACCTCATCGACCGTTTCCGTGGTCGCATCAACTGCCCCGTCAACCGCGTCCTCGACCGCCTCGGCTGCTTCGTCGGCCACTTCTTCCAGAAGCTCCTCGGTCGTCACCTCTTCCTCGATGGCTGCCTCTTCCTCGACAGCGGCTTCCTCTTCAACGGCTTCTTCTTCTACTGCCGCTTCCTCTTCGACCACCGCTTCTTCTTCGGCTTCCACGGCTTCAGGAGCGACCGGCTCGGCCTCGACCGGCTCGTCTTCCACCGGCTCGGCTTCCACCGGCTCGGGGTCAGCAAGCTCAGGCACTTCGAGTTCGGGCTCTTCTATCTCAGGCTCTACTGCTTCGGGGGCCTCGACCTCTTCGGGCGCTTCAGGTTCTGCAGTCGTTTCGGTCAGAGGCTCCAGCGTTTCGGGGGCCTGACGGGACTGAAAGCCGAACCAGATACCAACTGCGGCAACGGCTGCGGCGATAATACCGAGAAGGGTCTTGTTCATGGTGTTTTCCTTCTGAACAATGATACTCTGCTGCGGCGCTATGCCAGAATCTGCCGCGTTTGCAAGTCAACTCTGCCGCAGGCGCGAAAACAAGCAGGTTATCGCAGTCAGAGCTGGATCTTCGTGCTTGAATCGCCGATGGCCCGCCCTTAATCTGACTCACCACTTGAAACAGGATACAGGAGGCCCACCATAGCCCGCAGACCGCATAATGCCCCGCCACAACGCGATACCGGACCGCGCGTCAATGATCGCATCCGGGCACCGGAAATCCGCCTGATCGGGGCCGAAGGTGAAAATCTGGGGGTGGTCAAACCCTCACAAGCGCTGGTCCTGGCCGAACAGGCCGGGCTGGACCTGGTGGAGATCTCGCCCAATGCATCGCCGCCGGTCTGCAAGATCATGGATTTCGGCAAGTACAAATACGAGATGCAGAAGCGCGAGGCCGAAGCGCGCAAGAATCAGAAGATCATCGAGATCAAGGAAGTGAAGTTCCGCCCGAACACGGATACGCATGATTACGACGTCAAGATGCGCAATGTGTTCCGCTTTCTGGAAGCCGGCGACAAGGTCAAGGTGACGTTGCGCTTCCGCGGCCGCGAAATGGCGCATCAGGATATCGGTGCGCAGCTTCTGCAGCGGGTCGCCGCCGATATCGACGAGATCGGCAAGGTCGAGAACATGCCAAAGATGGAAGGGCGGCAGATGATCATGATGATCGCGCCGCGCTGACCCGCTGCCTGATCAGAGCAATTGAGACCCGCCGCTCTGCGGCGGGTTTTTTCGTGGCCCTGGCGTTTAGCTGGCCGTGCCAGGGGCCGGGAAGTTCTCGTCAAGCGCTTCAAAGCCGGTGCCATGGGCGAGCAGACACATGCGCCCGTCGCGCAGGGTGACAGTCAGGGTCCAGCGCTGGCTGTCCTCGGCTGCGAAGAGCTCCATTCTGGCAGCGGCGCCCGCCTGCCCCATGGCGCGGCGGGTCTGATGCTGCTGCGCCAGCATGTCAAGCGCCTGCGCACGCGGGACGCATTGCAGTGATTGCGCCGCAGCAGGGGCAGCCAGAAGTAGCGACAGAGACAGGCAGAGGGCGCGCATGGCAGATGTCCTTTCAGAATGCGGATGCGAGAGGCGTCCAGCCTGCCAGCCTGCGCCGAAATCAGCGTTAACCCGGCGCGCGCTGCCATGTTAGCGCCGCAAGACGCTGCGCCACTGCTGCAATGCAGCATTTTTCACTTGCGATTTATGTCGTGAAATGATCCACAGGCGACAGAAAATTACAAGGGAGCCTTGCAACATGGACACGCGCCCGTTCCGGTCCGTTCTCTATATCCCCGGCTCGAAAGAGCGCGCGCTGGAAAAGGCCACCACCCTGGCCACTGACGCGATCATCTTCGATCTGGAAGATGCGGTCGCAGTGGATGAAAAGGCCCGCGCCCGCGTGCTGCTGGCGGAAACGCTGCAGACCAGCGATTACGGCACCCGCGCCAAGCTGGTGCGGATCAATGCGCTTTCGACTGACTGGGGCCGCGATGATCTGGAGGTGATCGCGAGCGCCCGGCCCGAAGCGATCCTGCTGCCAAAGGTCGATACGGCCGAACATGTCGCGGAACTGGCCCGGCTGCTCGATGCCCGGCCCGAAACAGCGCAGACGCGCATCTGGGCGATGATGGAATCGCCGCTCGGGGTGATGAATGCGCTGGCCATCGCGCAGGCACCGCGCATGGCGGGCTTCATCATGGGCACGAATGATCTGGCCAAGGATATGGGCTGCCGGTTCCGCCCCGACCGGCTGCCACTGCTCAGCGCGCTGCAACTGCCGTTGATTGCAGCCAAGGCCGCCGGGATCGTGGCGGTGGATGGGGTGTATAATGCGTTCAAGGATGATGCGGGGCTGCGCAGCGAGTGCGAACAGGGCCGCGACATGGGGTTTGACGGCAAGACGCTGATCCACCCTGCGCAGCTGGCCATCGCCAATGAGGTGTTTGCACCTTCCGACGGCGAAATCGACCTCGCTGCCCGCCAGATCGCCGCGTTCGAAGAGGCCACCGCCCGCGGCGAAGGCGTGGCCGTTGTGGATGGCAAGATCGTCGAGAATCTGCATATTGTGACCGCGAAGCAAATCCTCGCGAAGGCAGAGGCCATCGCAGAACTGGCGGAGTAGTCACCTATGGGAAATCTGATCCTGATCCTTGGCGTCGCATTGTGGTCCGGCGCGCATTTTTTCAAGCGCGCAGCGCCTGAGCGTCGCGCGGCCATGGGCGAGGCCGGCAAATTGCCGATTACACTGGCTTTGGTGGCCTCCATCGTGCTGATGACGCTGGGCTACAAATGGGCCGATCCGATCTGGCTCTGGGTTGCGCCGGGCTGGATGGTGCATCTGAACAATCTGCTGGTTTTCATCGGCTTCTACCTGTTTGCAGTGTCCGGTCTGAAAACCCGGCTGCACCAGAAAATCCGCCACCCACAGCTGTCGGGCTTCAAGGCCTGGGCAGTTGCGCATCTGCTGGTCGTGGGCACAGTGCAGGGCGTGATCCTGTTCGGCGGGCTGCTGGCCTGGGCTGTGGTATCCGTGATCGTGATCAACCGCGCCAACCGTGACTGGACCCGCCCGCCCGAGGCGGCCATGTGGAAAGAAGGCGTGGCTGTGGTCGGTGCGCTGTTTGCGATGCTGGTTGTGGGCCAGATTCATGGCTGGCTTGGCCCCTGGCCGTTCGGGGGGGCGTGATGCTGGCCTATCGATTGCTGACAGGAGAGGACAGTTCGGCCTTTTGTCACAAGGTGACGGAAGCGCTGTCGAAAGGCTGGGTGCTGCATGGCAGCCCCGCCTACGGGTTCGATGCGGCCAGTGGCAAGATGCGCTGTGCGCAGGCGGTGGTGAAAGACGTCTCGGAAAGTTATCGGCCCGAGCTGAAGCTCGGAAGCCTTTGAGTTCAGGGGGCTGCCGCCCCCCTCCGGCCCCAGGGGCCGGTGCCCCCGCGAGTATTTCAGGCAAGATGAAGAGACGAGAGATGAGCAAGACGACAGCTGGCCGGTTTTTCGAGGATTACCGGATCGGAGATGTGATCGAACATGCGGTGCCGCGCACAGTGTCAGGGGGCGAGCGGGCGCTGTATCATGCGCTTTATCCGGCGCGCGGGGCGCTTTATTCTTCGGATGAATTCGCGCGCGCCTGTGGTCTGCCGCAAAGCCCGGTGGATGATCTGATCGCCTTTCATATCGTCTTTGGCAAGACTGTGCCCGATGTCAGCCTGAACGCCATTGCCAATCTGGGCTATGCCGAGGCGCGGTTTCTGGCCCCGGTCTATCCGGGCGACACGCTGCGGTCGCGCTCGGAAGTGATCGGGCTGAAGCAGAATTCGAACGGCAAGAGCGGCGTCGTCTGGGTGCGGACCACAGGCGAGAACCAGCGCGGCGAGACAGTGCTGAGCTATGTGCGCTGGGTGATGGTGCGCAAGCGCGATGTCGCCGCCGAGGTGGGCGCAGCTGTGGTGCCGGAGCTGGCGCCAGTGGTGGATGCCGACGATCTGGTCGTGCCCGGGGGGCTGGATTTCAGCGCTTATGATTTCACGCAGGCGGGCGAGCTTCATCGCTGGGGCGATTACGCGACCGGTGAGCGGATCGACCATGTCGACGGCGTGACGGTCGAGGAGGCCGAGCATATGCTGGCCACGCGGCTGTGGCAGAACACCTCGAAAGTGCATTTCGACGGCACGCAGCGCGCGGATGGCAAGCGGCTGGTCTATGGCGGGCATGTGATCTCGATGGCGCGGGCGCTGTCCTTCAACGGTCTGGCCAATGCGCAGATGATCGCGGCGATCAATTCAGGCAGCCATGCCAATCCCTGTTTTGCAGGCGACACGATCCGGGCCTGGTCGGAAGTGCTGGACCGCGCCGAGACGGTCGCGCCGGGCGTGGGCGCATTGCGGCTGCGGCTGGTGGCGACCAAGGGTGCAGGGGATGTGCTGCGCGAGGAAAGCGGCAAATATCACCCCGATGTGCTGCTCGATCTGGATTACTGGGTGCTGATCCCGCGCTGATTTCCTGACCTTGCGGCCCTTGATTGTGGTATGCTCTGATGCATTGGCACGGAGGATATCATGAAAAAAACAGTTCTGGCAGTTTTTCTGGTGATCGCGAGTATGGGGCCTTCAGCTGCGCAGGGCGCGCTGAGTTGCGGGGCAGCGGCCAATAACTGGCCCTTGCTCGAGCAGCTCAAGGCACATTTCCTGAATGCGGAATACCGCGCCTTTCTGGAGGGCTCGGGCCCGATGCTGTCGCATGAGGTCGAGAATTACGACGCCTATTTCGGGGTCATGGATGATCTGTTTCCCGAAGGCTTTCACCATTGCCAGACTGTTCTGGTGCGCGCCGAGGATCCAGGCTTTCGACAGGAAATCGTGATGTATACCCGCGATGACATGCGCGGCCCGATCACCCTGTTGCTGGTCGGGGTGATGATGCGGGGCGTGCCGCAGCTGGTCTATTTCAACTATAATTCGAACTCGGCAGCAGTGCTGGACGAGCTGAAATGATAGGTCCGGACGCCCTGCCGCGGTGCGCGGCAGGGCGCATGGCGATCATCCCAGAGTGACTGTCCAGGGGCGCAGGCCCGCCTCGCCCTCTGGCGCGACACGGATCATATCGCCCACACGAAACAGGGTCTGGCATTCCCGCGATGTATCCGGACCTTCGCGGCAGAATTGATTATTGGCAATCTGCCATGTGCCGGGGCGGTCCGACCAACTGCCATCCTTGGCAGCGGCGGTCCAGGTTCCATCGGCATTGATGGCGAAAAGCCAGTCACCGGCGTCATGCGTGGCCCCGACCCAATCGGCACGCATTTGCGCTTCGTTCATCGGCTCAGCGCCGAGCGCCCGTAGTTCCTCCGGGCTTTGCGCAGCGGCCACGGCCCCGCGGTCGACGGTTACGGGCGAGGATGTGGCCCCTTCCTGACAGGCTGTCAGTGCGAGACTGCCAGACAGGATCAGTCCGGCGATTGCATATGGTCTGAGATTGGAAAAGATGGCGTCACCTCATTGGTTTATATCCGACTTCAAGGGTCATCACCCTGCCTGTTCCTGTCGGCCCGACGACCGCAGTTATGAAGATCGACAACAGGCAACCAGCGTCTGCTGATTCCCCCGGTTCTGTCAAGCAACACGCAGCGCCCCTGTCCCGAAGCAGCATCAAGATGCCCGCAATTATGTGATCACTGATTTTATTTTTGTGATCACATACTGCGACCACAACGCCATTCTATCGCAAACATTCACGAAAATACCCTTTTGCCCTGCACTCGGGACGTGACATTCGCGCGAAATCCAGTATGTCAAGGTACACCAAGCAAGGCCGCCGCAAGGTCGCCTGGCCACAAGCAAGGGAGCCGTGCATGGCTGATGTCAACCGGGGCAATCGCCCGCTTTCCCCACATCTTCAAATCTATCGCCTGCCGATGGCGGCGGTTACCTCGATCCTGAACCGCATCACCGGCGTCGGCATGACGCTGGCGGCCTTGCTGATCGTCTGGTGGTTCGCCGCAGGCGCTTTCGGGGCCGGTTATTTCGAATTTGTGGACGGGCTTCTGACCTCGATCCTGGGCCATCTGATCCTGATCGGGTCGCTGGCCGCGCTCTGGTATCACATGCTCAATTCAATCCGTCACCTGATCTGGGATACAGGCCGCATGATGGATGTCGAAACGGTCGAGAAGACCAGCTACGGTGTGTTCGCAGGCACGGCAGTTCTGACGCTGCTGACCATTCTGATCGTCTGAGGAGGGCAGCATCATGGGTTTCAAGACAGATTACGCGCGGGTGCATGGCCATGGGGCTGCTGGCGAAGGCTCGCATCACTGGTGGAGCCAGCGGGTCACCTCGGTCGCGCTTATTCCGCTGACATTGCTCTTCATCTTCCCCTTTGGCCGCACGCTCGGGGGCGGGCACGAGGCATTTGTCGCGACCTACTCCAATCTCTGGCACGCGCTGGTGGCTGTGCTGTTCATCATCGCAGCGTTCTCGCATCTGCAACAGGGGTTGCAGACCGTGATCGAGGATTACGTGCCCGCGAAAGCTGTGCGCACGGCTGCGCTTCTGGCCAATACCCTGCTGTGCTGGGCTTTTGGTGTGGCGGGCGTGCTGTCTGTCGCCACTGTCCTGTTCAGCGCCTGAGGAAAAGACATGTCTGCATACAAGATCGAAGAACATAGCTACGATGTCGTCGTCGTGGGCGCGGGTGGTGCCGGGTTGCGCGCGACGCTGGGCATGGCCGAACAGGGGTTGAAAACCGCCTGTGTGACCAAGGTTTTCCCGACACGCTCGCACACAGTCGCAGCGCAGGGCGGGATTGCCGCCTCGCTGTCGAATATGGGGCCGGATCATTGGCAGTGGCATATGTATGACACGGTCAAGGGCTCTGACTGGCTGGGCGATACGGATGCGATGGAATATCTCGCCCGTGAAGCGCCCAAAGCGG